>NZ_JCAKMX010000002.1:0-254101 GCF_059515825.1 Acinetobacter sp. CY17 | reverse complement strand
AAACATTTAGAATATTAAGTGAACGTTATCGAAATAGACGGAAAAGATTCGGTTTACGCATTAACTTAATTGCTGCACTGGTAAACCGAATAAACTTGCAATAACCACTTTCGCAAGAGGTCTAATAGTTAGCATTAATGATAAAAAACTAGTAGCACCTGAGACAAAACTCCCAATATATCCTATATTAATAATATAAGGTACTTGCTCATAAAAGCTAATCTTTGCATGAGAAAATAATATGATGGCAATAGCTGAATAGCTTATAAAACTAACTATTATGAGTATGCCTAGCCAAAATAATGTTTTCATAAATATAATAGCAACAATTGATCTAAGACATCTTACTTGCTCAAAAAAATCTACTCAAGATAATTATTTGATTTATTAGGAAAAATAAGGGCCGATTTCTCGACCCTTATTTTAAACTACTTTTTGCTCAAGAAAATCATAGATTTTCTCTTGTGCTAGGGAAAAGCCTTTCGGCTTTTCCTTATCCTAGCTTATTAAGATAATTGAGCAGCAGCAATTTTCTTAGTATCAACGTCTTTAGACGCGTCAGTATACGCTTCCATTTTGTCGAAGCTTAAGTATTGATAGATGTCAGCTGACATGCTGTCAATTTGAGCTGCATATTGTTGGTATTCTTCTGGAGAAGGTAATTTACCTAATACAGCAGCAACAGACGCAAGCTCAGCAGAAGCTAAGTAAACGTTCGCACCTTGACCTAAACGGTTAGGGAAGTTACGCGTAGATGTAGATACACAAGTTGTGTTAGGCGCAACACGTGCTTGGTTACCCATACATAATGAACAACCTGGCATTTCAGTACGCGCGCCAGCTTTACCATAGATGTTGTAGAAACCTTCGTCCATTAATTGACGCTCGTCCATACGAGTAGGAGGCGCTAACCAAAGACGAGTAGATAAAGAACCACCAGGAACTTTGTCTAGTAACTTACCAGCTGCACGGAAGTGACCGATGTTCGTCATACATGAGCCAACGAATACTTCGTCAATTTTCACGCCTTGAACGTCAGATAACAATTTCGCGTCATCTGGATCGTTTGGACAGCAAAGAACTGGCTCAGTAATAGTTGCTAGGTCAATTTCATACACTTTGGTGTATTCAGCGTCAGCATCAGCTTTAAGAAGTGATGGGTTCGCTAACCATTTTTCCATGTTTTCAACACGGCGCGCCATAGTACGAGCATCGCCATAACCTTCAGAAATCATCCACTTAAGCATAGTGATGTTTGAACGAAGGTATTCAGCAACTTTCTCTTCAGAAAGCGTGATCGCACAGCCTGCAGCAGAACGTTCAGCAGAAGCATCAGATAATTCGAATGCTTGCTCAACAGTAAGGTCAGTTTCCATTTCTGTTAAGTCGATCTCTAAGATACGACCAGAGAAGATGTTCTTCTTACCTTTTTTCTCTACAGTTAAGTCACCTTGTTGGATCGCAACGTAAGGGATTGCATGTACGAGGTCACGTAGTGTGATACCAGGTTGCATCTTACCTTTGAACTTAACAAGTACAGACTCAGGCATATCCAGTGGCATAACACCAGTTGCAGCAGCGAATGCTACAAGACCAGAACCCGCTGGGAAAGAAATACCAATTGGGAAACGAGTATGCGAGTCACCACCAGTACCTACTGTATCTGGAAGAAGCATACGGTTTAACCAAGAGTGGATAATACCGTCACCTGGACGTAGAGAAACACCGCCACGGTTCATGATGAAATCAGGAAGTGTGTGGTGAGTAGTTACGTCAACTGGTTTTGGATACGCAGCTGTGTGACAGAAAGATTGCATAACAAGGTCAGCAGAGAAACCTAGGCATGCTAAATCTTTAAGTTCGTCACGAGTCATTGGACCTGTTGTATCTTGAGAACCAACAGTTGTCATCTTAGGTTCGCAGTATGTACCAGGAAGTACACCTTGACCTTCAGGAAGACCACATGCACGGCCAACCATCTTCTGAGCAAGGGTAAAGCCTTTGCCTGTTGCAGCAGGTTGTACAGGCGTACGGAACAATGTAGATGCAGGTAAACCTAAAGCTTCGCGCGCTTTAGTGGTTAAGCCACGACCAACGATTAAGTTGATACGGCCACCGGCACGAACTTCGTCAAGAAGTACTGGAGTCTTAAGTTCAGCTTCAGCAATTTGCTCGCCGTTCTTAGATGCAGTTACTTTTGCCGCTGCGTGATCGATGTTAAGAACGATTTCGTCGCCCATGTTCATGTTTTGAACGTCGATCTCAATTGGTAACGCGCCCGCATCTTCCATCGTGTTAAAGAAAATTGGTGCAATCTTAGAACCTAAGCAGTAGCCGCCATCTTTCTTGTTTGGAATGTGTGGAAGGTCTTGACCGAAGAACCAAAGTACAGAGTTAGTTGCAGATTTACGGCTTGAGCCTGTACCTACAACGTCACCTACGTAAGCAACTTGGTTGCCTTTCGCGATCAATTCTTTGATTTGGCTTAATGGACCAACTTCACCTGGTTTTTCAGGGTTGATACCATCACGTTCGTTTTTAAGCATTGCATTCGCGTGTAACGGAATGTCTGGACGGCTCCACGCGTCTTGTGCAGGTGACAAGTCATCAGTGTTGGTTTCGCCAGTTACTTTGAAAACAGTTAACTTGATTTCAGTTGGAACGTCTGGACGGCTTGTGAACCATTCAGCATCAGCCCAAGATTGTAAAACTGCTTTTGCATTGTCGTTACCCGCTTTTGCTTTATCAGCAACATCGTGGAACGCATCAAATACAAGAAGAGTTTTCTTCAACGCTTCAGCTGCTAAAGCACCTAACGCTGCATCTTCTAGTAATTCAACTAAAGGCGCTACGTTATAACCACCAAGCATAGTGCCTAGTAAGTAAACCGCGCGTTCTTTAGACACTAATGGAGAAGTTGTTTCACCTTTTGCCAAAGCAGCTAAGAAAGCAGCTTTTACATAAGCAGCTTGGTCAACACCCGCTGGTACACGGTTTTCAAGCAAGTCAACTAAGAATGCTTCTTCACCTGCTGGTGGATTCTTTAATAATTCAACTAATGCAGCTGTTTGAGCGTCATCAAGTGGCTTCGGTGGGACTCCGAGTGCGGCACGTTCTGCAACGTGTTGGCGGTAAGCTTCTAGCACGGTGTTATTCCTCTTTTTTAAAAAATTATTTACGATTTCCTGCTTCTATAAAGCTTCGTAAACAATATGGACAGCAAAATTTTACTAAAATTCGAGTTAAAAGTTAATGCAAGTAAAGTATTTGTTTGTGATGCTCATTATTTTATATCTAAATGATGGCAAGATCGTTTAGTTGATGAGCAATTTATGCTGTTTAAAGCAACACAGTGTACTTTCCTTGAGCACTTTGCTTGAAAGATAGCCATAAAAAAGACAACGCTATGTTGTCTTTTTTGTTCAAAAAAATCCATTCCACCTTAGTGTACAGTACTTGCTTTTATATAGTGCTGAAAATTCGCCCGATCACCGACAAATTTCAAGGTAATTTCATCTTCATGCAGTAAATCTGACTGACAATTGGCAAAACAAATACTCACCAAGTAGCGGTTTTGGTGCTCATTGACGCAATCGCGCAAAATCACTCGATCACCACAGCTTAATACATAGCCGCCACCACCAATGACCATGACACTTTGATCGTCTTCAAGTAAAAAGTCATCATTATGTAAATAACCCACCACTTCCATGATGCCTCTCCTTATTGTTTTCATTATTCTATTTTTATATATGCTTTTCTGTTTTTATGCGAACACAGAATTGTTGCAAAGTTTATGTTAAGCAGCATGTGCTGGCCATAAATTGGCTTTGGATTAATATCAAGCCATAAAAAAACCGTTCCTTAGAACGGTTTATATTCAGGGATTTCATCAAATGGTGTGTTTTGACAACGCTCTGTCACTTGCGCACGAATTTTTTCACGCTGTACATCCGGCTGATCATTGATCTGCTCTGAAGGTAACTGATAAACCTCTTCAATAATTTCTAAGATAAATTTCTTGGTGGTTGGATCTTCTAACTTTTCAGCATGATCAATGGCTGCTTGCTTTTCAATTGCATTTTGACGATCCAACAAAATGGTACGTGCTGCATTACCCACGCTTTTGCAATAGCCTTGCCATTGTTGCTCAGGTGCAAGTGGGGCTTTTTCCGCACAGCCAGCCAATACAACCAGCGCAGTGAAAGCGAATAACTTTTTCATTACATCTCTCCTATTGCTGGCTATGATAATCGAACTACAAATGCTGTAAAGCCTACATGAAAAAAAGCCCTCAAATGAGGGCTGTTTTTTAAAATTTCCAGTGATAGAACACATCCACTGCGCGCTCTAAGGCTTGGCTGGCTTCTAAATACACCCGTTGATTCATTTGATAACGTAAAGTCAATTTATTGACTGGCGTGAATACGCCTACACCATAACGAATAAACAAATCAGGAGTAATATAGCCTGTCACTGATACTTGCGTATCATCGCCGGTACCTTGTGCATCAAGTGCCAAACCGCTTAAACCAAAGGTACGTCCAATTTGATTGGTTAAGGCACGTGTACCGCCTAGCCCCATACTAATGCCTGCTGCGGCAATGGTATTGTTTACATCAGATCTAAAACCTTCAGTTTGGCTAATACCACTGCTACCATCATTAATACGCCCCGTGATTAAGGCATTTAACGCTTCTTGCTCAGATAAGCCTGCATCATTATACACTTGAATATTCGGGCTAGAACCTGTACCGGTCACACGCACACCCACCGTACTGCCTTGTACCAATTTATTGGCATCAATATCCAAACTCGGATTGGCCAGTGGCCCATTAAAACGCGCGATGGCGCGGTTTAAATCTAAACTTTGCCCATAGGCTTCAATTTTTACCCGTTTCGAAACACCAATCGCACCATTGGCACGCATCGCGGTTTCTAAGCCGCGCTGTGATAAATACACACGACCAATTAACGGTATACGACTATCAAAGCCTTGGAAAATCACTTGATTTCCGAGTTGCACCATCACATCGGCACGAATATCCCAAGGTTTTGCCGCACGTAAAATGGCCAGTTGATTTTGTCCCTCACGCACAATGCGTACATCGGAGGAGACATTCACCACGGGTGCTGACGCTTCAGGCATAGAGATCAGTGCCCGTGGCACCTGTACCTCACCATTTAAGCTGACACGGCGACGGCTTGGCAGTACTTCTAAATTAATTTCAGGATCAATCACCGCGGTAATTAACGGTGCCTGACGAATCAACAGATCATCACCTTTGAGTTTAAGATGAATGCGCGGCTCGTCGCGCCAATCGACACCACCGGTCAGATGCCCCACACCTCGGCCACTGTTAAAGGCACCATTGATACTGGCTTGGTTTTGACGAATCGATGAATACAACTGAATATTATTTAAGTTGATTGGCAATGAGATCATACTAATTGCGCCATCTTTTAAACGTAGCTCACCGTTAAATTCAGGATCGGTTAAAGCACCTTGTACTTTACCTGCAAAAGATAAGGTCCCGCCAATAGAACGTACATCTTGTATAAACGGTTTTACGATTTTTAAATCGACTTTATCAAAAGCCACTTCACCACGCATGCTTTTACGTGCGCTATAGGGATCAATCACCACATTAGCATAACCGGTACCAATGTCTTGCGTTTTGACATCTAAACGTAGCTGTAAGCCTTCCGCCACACTTTTTGCCACCACAGCCACTTGTTCGTAGCCAATTTTAGAGGCTTGATATTGAGGATCTTCGGCATCTAAACCAATGGTACCGTTACGCGTGACTAAACGGGCATCTAGTTTGGGTTTTTGCCCTTGTGCCCAAGCCGCTTTAGCATAACCATTGACTTTACCTGTAATGCTTAACCCTTCTGGCATAAAGGCCGCAAAGTCATTTAAATCCACGTTTTGTGTGCTTAAAGAGACATTACCTTTGCTTGGGCTGACGATGAGCGGTTGATCAACACACAATTGACTTTGTTGACTCATCCAACAATGTGCCCCAACCAATAGCTCTTGTCGGGCATTGTTATAGATCACTGCTGCGGATTGACGTTGTATTAACCGAGTGCGGTAGGAGTTAAAATCCCCTTGTTGAATTTGGCCCAACCAATCATTATTTTGCTTAAAACCACCAGCCAATTGCACATAAAAAGTACTCAAACGATTTTTGGCTTGAACTTTTAATACATGTGCATTGTATTTACCGCTTAAGTTAATTTGGCCAGTTTGGATTTCACGACCACCAGCACGTAAACCCTGTAGGCTAGCAGTTAAAGACGTTGGGGTGGTCGTTGAGGTTGGTAATTCACCTTGCAACCGCATTTTTTGAATGCTGATGGCATCATTAAAGGCAAAACCATCAACAGCCAAATTGGCAGTGGCTTTAAGACGAGGTTGGGCCTGCACATTTAATTTGCCATAAATACGACCACGCAAACCTGGATATAATTCATATAAAGCCGGTGCATCAATACTTAAACTTAAGTTTTGTGCATTGCCTGTGGCCTGAACTTGGTTATTGGCGTAGGCCAGATAAAAATTATTGGCTTCAAATTGACTCGGTAGCAAGCCACTTTGGTCATTCTTGAGTAAAATAGATAAATTGCCCTGCCCACGTAAGGGCTTGGAATTCAGCTGACCGGCCAGATTTAAGTTTTGTACTTGAATCTTTTTGACTTGCTCTGTCCATGTACCTTGGGTGTTTAAACGACCTGACACATCGCCTTTTAAACTTGCGACAAAATACTGCGGTTTAAAATGATTTAAACTGGCATTGATATTCCAGCTTAAAGTGTTGGCTAAATTCACCTGACCATTGGCTAAAATATTGCCCGCAATACCATCATGCTTAAATTCTTTGATATTTAAAAATTCAGGGGTGCCTGAAACTTTAAATTTTAGCCCGCCTTTGGACACAGCCAAGTGACTCGCATCCAAATCACCTTCATAATTGACTGCATAGCCTTTAAAGCCACCACCGGCTTTTTCATCATGGAAGATTAATGCCGCTGTGCTTTGCCCAGTTAAACGTACCGTTTCATTTTGTGCAGTTAAATGCCCCAATAAATTGATTTGATTGAGTTGAATAATATGCTGATTGGGTAAGGCGTAGCCTTGTGCGCGCACCTGACCATTTAAACGATCTACAGGTGCAGCGCTGGCCAAGGTCTGGGGATTAAAATCTTCTGCGTTGAGGTCTGCACGCCACTTGAGCTGACGTGTTTCATCGGGCAAATCCACCACGGCCTTGCCACTTAAACGACTGCTGCCTGCTTGATAATTAAAATTTGGCACCGTTAAAATGTTGTTTTTAAAATTGAGCTGCGCTTGATAATCACCCGTTGGCAAAAAGCCATTATCATTATGTTTAACTTGGGTGCCCAGCTCAATATTTTGTTGACCCTCTAATAAAGTCACCTTGGCCTGACCTTGTTCACTGGCCAGCCAACCGATATATGGCACTGCGCGATCAATCTCACGCCATGCTATATTAAGCTGCATTGGATTAGGTTTTTTCGGCTGCTCAGGTTTTTGATCGAGCTGTACATGCCATTTTTCATAACGATCAAAATCCACATCGGCAGTTAAATGTAGACCCTTGTCTAAGCTACCTTTGGAGGCGATTTGACCATCCAAACTCGGGGGTAAGAAATCCCGAATAAACTGTGGAATCACAGGATCTTCGGGATTCAGTTTATCCATACGACCGCTTAAATCCCAAGTGACTTGATCTTTCCAACTGACCACACCACCTAAATTAAGTGCGCCTTGCATGACTTGACCATTTAAATTATGAATATCAATTTGATTGACAAAATCGGTATGCATAAGGGCGCTGTATTGCCCTTTTGGAATGTCAGTACCGCTTAAATCGGTATTCAGATTAATATCAAAGCCGTGTGCATTGCCGTTAAATTTGGCTAAACCGTCTTCAGCAAAAAGTTTTTGCTCAGTTAAAAATGGAAAATGGTAGTTTTTAAATTTGAGCGCACCATACATGGGCACATCTTGACGTACCGGATGCACCACAATCCAGCCAGTGAGCAAATCTGGATTGCGTGTCGCCACACCAGCTTGAATACTGTCGAGCGAGCCTTTGGCAACCACCTTAATGTCATGAATATTTAAGCTATCATTTAAAGCGGGTAAATTAACATCGGCAATGGCATCAATCGGGTAAGTGCCCTGAAAATCCATACTCCCTGTGGCATTCTTCACCAAGAGATAGCCCATACTGACACTGGTGTCTTTAAATTCGAGTTTGGTATCACTCCACACCGCATCATTTAACACCGCATCATAAAAATTAACTTTGCTACCGCCTGCAGTTTGAATCAATAAATGATCTAAATCGGCATGGTCAAGCCGCAGTACAAAAGGCAAACGAATGTCGCTAAACTTAAACGGCTCATCACTCGGCGGTTTTTTACTGATGATTTGCAGATTACGCACATCGGCACGGCTTAAATGAATTTCTTTATTTAAAATGGCACGCCAACCCAAATTCACATCGGCACGATCAATTTTAACATCAACACTGGCCAGATTGACCCAAACTTGACGCAAAATCAGACCGCGCCACAAATTACCACCTTCGTATTGGTAGCTGATAATCTGTTGTCGCTCTAACACCCGATCCAATAAGAACTTACTACCGGCATTGGTGGAAAACATCACCACAAGTGCTGCTGCCAACAGTAAAAAAATCAATAAAATCGAAACGATGATATTACGTACAGTATTACGCTGCTTTGGCGTCACCTGCGCCGCTGGTTCTAAGTCTGGCATAATGTTTTTTAGGTACCTAAGCCGTTATAATGCAGAGCCAATAAAGAAATGGATTCGAATTGGGTGCCCATCATCTGAAATCCCCGAAGCGACATCAATACGAATTGGACCAATTGGCGAGGCCCAACGTACCCCTACGCCCACGCCGTATTCTGTGTCGTTGCTAAAGTCTTTGTCGTAGGCATTACCAAAATCACTAAATACAGCCGCACGCCAACCGTCTTTAAACTGATAATTATATTCGATTGAACCAATCCCCAAGGCCTGACCACCCACCTTATATCCACCCTCTACGGGCGATAAACTCTTATAGTCAAAACCACGAATACTTTGGTCACCACCGGTAAAATAACGCAGGTTATAGGGGATGTCCTTAAATTCATCGACAAAAATATAACCGGCTTGGGCACGCCCAACAAATTGATGGTTGTCGTTATTACCCCATGAATACAAGCCATGCCATGTGGCATTTAAAATGGCAATATCGGTGTCGGTGAGTAAGCTTTCACTGCCCACTTCTGCTTTATAGGTTTGTTTGAAGCCTTTGCTCGGATTGACACGGCGATCAGATATAGTTTTAGACGCTTCATACCCAAACAGCAACGACTCTTGTTCAGGACGTGATAAAAATTGTGCCCATGTATCTTTGCTAGTATCTTCGCCTACAATGCCTTTTTCGGTTAAACGATCTAAACGATAACGTGTCCCAAAGGTATGTTGCCAACTGCCGCGTGGATTTTTAATAATACGATCGGCACCGAGTACCGCCGATTCAATGATTAAACTACCTTGGGTTGCAACATCATTGCGCTCTTCACGCTCATAGCCGCCCACCAAGCTAATATAGTCATTTAATGGATGGTGATACGGAATACTATAACGACCATCAATAGATTGACGGATTTCTGACAATTCTAAGTTGGCATCAAAGGCATGCCCACGTTTATTGACAATGGCACGGCGATATTGACCACGAAAACGCGCCCCGGTATCGGTACCATAACCGACACCAGCTTCAATGGTGTTGAGTTGATCGGCATTTAACGTCACCAATACTGGGATTTTTTGCTCTGCACGTGCTTGTTCACGTAAACGCTCTTTTTCAACTTGTTGAGTTTGTTGCTGGCTGCGTAAGCGAGCTAAATTCGCTTGATCTACACCCGCGCTAGTTCCGGCAAATTGATTTTCATCAACCACACTTTGCGTCACCTCTTCAGTAGAAGCCAGCTGTTTTGGAAGGTCAGGATTGAGCGGCGCTACAGCAAGATTTTCTGCATCAACCAAAGCTTGTAAGTCAGGCGCTAGTTCCAACTGTTGTTCTAGCGGATCAGGAATAATCGCGTCGACTAAGGTGTAGTTAAAATAACGTGAGTTGGTTAAGTTGGTTGCCAAGTTATTGATACGCCAGAAGACATAATCATCGCCATCTTGCCACAGTACCATACTCTCTAATACATCAAGATCTAGAGGAAACTCTTTACTTGGATCACTCATCTGAAATACAGGTTTGGCCAGTTGATAACGCTCACCAGTTTCATAACGTAAGTGAATATCAGCGGTATCTTGTGGCTGTGCGACTTTCACATCATGTAACCGCCAATAGGCATCGAAATAACCATTATTGCTGGCAGCAGTCGTGATGCGTTCTTTGGTATTTTCATATTTGCCATGATGAAAGATGTCACCTTCTTCCAAATCGGGTAATACACCGATTACCCTAAATTGTGATTGCTGCGCACCTGCACCACTAAATTCGATATTTTGACTATTGACTAACACAGGCGCATTGGGCGTAACTTGCACTCTAACCTTACTGTTATCAATACGATCAAAACGAAAATCGGCTTGATAAAAACCCACCGCTTGCGCAGCTTGGTTGGCAAGCGTACGTAACTGCGGCAAAGCTGAGGCAAAATCAGCAAAGGATTCTTGGGTAAAACTCGACAGTTTAGCTTCGATATTGGTTTCTAGGTTTTCTAAAGCTTGGCTATAGGCTTGTGAGGTTAAGCCTTGTGGAGGCTGCTGTGCGATAATCTTTACATCAGCACTAATACGCGGCACTTTTGCTGTGGCAAATTCACGTGGCGGACGTACTTTATACAACAAACGCTTAAAGAAACCGGGTTGCTGCATATCTTCAGGTTCTAAACTCTCTAATGCACTCACGTCGCCAATATGCGCGCCCGTCGCATTGGCTTGCACGACAATATCACGATCAGCTTGAATGCTTTGCATTAAGCGATCTACATTGACTGGTGCTTGATTAATTTCTGCAATTTCTTGTTGGGTTGCCTCTGTGATAATAAATTCTTGGCTTTCTCCAGCGCGATACGCAAGTGCCTCTTGTTTGGCTTGTTCAGCCACTTGGTAAATCTCACCCACTAAATTCGGGTCAATCGGCTCAATCGGCAGCGCCTCTAAATCTTCAAAACTTAATGCATTTGGAAGATGAGTTTGGGTTGGATTGGATGGAATCGCGTGCTCAACATCAGGGACATGAACTTGGGGTAAGGCAATTAGATCTACGTTTTCGGACTTGAGTTGTGACGTAGCATTGCTTAAGGTAGCTACATCAGCGTACGTGCTATAAGGTAGCATCAGCATGCCACAAAAAAGTGAGCGCGATGATAATGCAGACAGACTAAGGCTAAGGACTGACTTCTTAAATTGAATTCTGGCACGCATATACAACTCAAAGTTTAATTATTTATCATGGAAAAATCAGCCTATACGCTGGCACACACAACGCATGTTATGGATTTTTCATTAAATCAAGAAAAAAATATCATACATGATTTTGCTTTTAGATAAACATCACGCTCACATTTCTTCACTGAATACACAGGATTTCACCCTGATCTATGTCAAACCGTCCTTCTTTACTTCGTGATCGGCGTTTCCTGCCGATGTTTCTAACCCAGTTCTTTGGGGCTTTAAATGATAATGTCTATAAACAGGCGTTATTGTTGGTCATTACCTATGGTTTGATTCAACAGCAAAGCGCAGCGATTAGCACCTTAAATAACTTGGCTGCCCTACTATTTATTTTGCCGTATTTTATTTTTTCTGCGACCGCAGGCCAAATGGCCGACAAATACGAACGGGCACAGTTGGTCCGTTATTTAAAGCTGCTTGAAATTGTGATTATGCTACTTGGTAGTGCCGGCTTTTTATTGGGCAATTTATGGCTACTGCTGTTGGCATTATTTTTAATGGGTACCCATTCAAGCTTCTTTGGGCCAATTAAATATGCCATTTTGCCAGAAGTATTAAAGTCAGATGAATTGATGTCAGGCAATGCGCTGTTTCAATCTGGTACCTCGATTGCCATTTTGGTGGGTATGATCTTAGGCGGTGCGGTGATTGCCAGCTCAGCTGGGAACTTAGTTTGGATTAGTATCACCGTCATCATCATTGCCTGCTTAGGCTATTTAAGTAGTCGTTTTATTTTAAAGCAAAAGATCTCTGCGCCTGATTTGCAAGTCAATTGGAACTTTTTTCGAACCAGTGTAGACACCCTACGCTATGCTAAAAGTTTACCGCTTATTTTTACCATTTTATTGGGTAACTCTTGGTATTGGTTTTATGGCGCGACCTATCTCACCCAAATCCCACAATTGACTCAAGAGAATCTACATGGTTCGGAAAATGTCGTCAGCCTACTGCTGACTTTTTTCTCGGTCGGGATTGGACTAGGTTCGTTGTTGTGCCGAAAAATTGGTGGCACTGAAGTGAATATTAAAATGGTGCCTTTGGGTGCGATTGGTTTAACCGTGTTTGCTTTTTATTTAGCCGCCAGCTTGACTGCTGTACCTGAAGTGACAGGCGCACGTTTAGGTGTCATGGATTTATTTACTCATGGCGCCAGCTATTACCATGTCATGCTCAGTGTGACGTTATTGGGGATCAGTGGTGGTTTTTATATTGTACCGCTCTATGCCATGATGCAGGCCTATTCACCGCGCTCACATCGGGCCCGTGTGGTGGCGGCAAATAACATCTTAAATGCCGTATTTATGGTGTCTTCGGCAGTTTTTTCGATTATTATCTTGAGTATCCTTAAAATTGATATGCAAATTTTGTTTTGCATCACCGCAATCTTAAGCGCGATTTTTAGTCTGTGCCTACTTAAACGTTTAAAGCGCTTATTGACCCACACAGCACCCACCTTGGAGGATTAATTTATGCGTCACTATAGCGGCGTTGACAAACTTATTCATTCGTTTGACCAAGCCTTGCGTAGCTTAGTTCCTGGGGCCACCTCTGCACAGCGTCGTAATCCTGCACAAGATACCCAAGCACCCCTAGCCGTCACTGAGGCACGCCATGTTGCAGGTTTAATGCGGGTGAATCATAGTGGTGAAGTCTGTGCCCAAGCCTTGTATCATGGTCAAGCACTCACTGCCAAACTACCAAGTGTACGTTTAGAGATGCAACAGGCCGCAGCAGAAGAACAAGATCATTTGGCATGGTGTGAAGAGCGCTTAAAAGAACTCGATAGTCATACCAGTTTACTCAATCCTGTCTGGTATAGTTTATCTTTTGGTATGGGAGCCTTGGCAGGTTTAGCTGGCGACCGTTATAGCTTAGGTTTTGTGGCAGAAACCGAGCGCCAAGTGAGTTTGCACCTAGAACAGCATATTCGTGAGTTGCCAAGTCAGGATCAACGTTCATTTAAAATTTTACAGCAAATGAATATTGATGAATTACAACATCGTGATACAGCCCTTGAAGCCGGTGGCGTGGCTTTACCTTTGCCGGTGCGCATCAGCATGACTGCGATTTCTAAACTCATGACCAAAACCAGTTATTATATTTAAGCAAAAGCCCGCCTACAGCGGGCTTTTTTAATGCTTAGAGCTGGCTTAAATCAAAAGCCACCTGCGGATAAGGATGCGCTGCATGCCAAAATGCAGGATGTGACCATAGCTGTTGCAGCGGAATTTTTACATCTAAAGCCAGCGGCAATTTTTTAGGATTAAATTGCATCTGCTCTAAATGATTACCCCATGCAATTAAATCAATATCTAAACTAATTTTATGCGAAGGACGTACCCGACCTGAAGCCAGCTCCATGGCTTTGAGTTGTTGGTTCAAATCTGTCACAGCCACAGTACTGGTTAGTAGACAAGCCGCATTCCAATAATCAGTACCAACCCCGTCACGACATGGAATTAGAAAAATACTTGAACAATGAAGTGAACCAAGCTGCTGCAGCTGGTGATACACACGACGAAAATGCTGTTCAGGTTGATGATTACTCGCCAGTGCGAGGGCGAATATCGTGTCGGTGGCGTTCAAGACGAATCCCTACTGAATGGGCTTGCGCGATAATGGCAGGCTTACGAATCGTGATTTTAATCGATTCAATGCTTGGATAGGTAGTAAAAAGCGCATCAATGACCAATTTTGCAGCATGTTCAATGAGTTTTGGTGCAGCATTTACAATCACTTGCGTAGCAATGTCACAGATTTCGGCATAATTTAAGGTATCCACCAAGTCATCTGACTCACCGGCTTGGGCTAAACAGGTGGCAATCTCTAAATCCAGCATTAAAGGTTGCTGAATTTGACGTTCCCAGTTAAAACAGCCCACAACAGTTTCGACTTTTAAGCCTTCAATTACAATTGCATCCATGATGTTGCCTATTTGATGTCAGCTAGTAAAGCACCTAGTTTAGCTTGAAATCCAGTCAGACCCTAATATAAAACTTAGGCTATTGACAGGTGAGCTTAAAAAAAGACCTCATGTGAGGCCTTGTTTTTGCAGCTTATTGTTTGAGTAATACATTGGGATCGAGCGTTTGTACCATTTGCAAACGTTGATCGGCATAAATATCGGTATAAGGTGCCAAGACACGCATAAAACGATCAAAATACAACATTTGCTTGAATAAGAGAGCAAAATCACGCGGGAAACGGATGCCATGACGCTCACCGACTGCCACCATATCCAACATAATATCGTTTAAGTCAGCAGGGTTGCTATTCAGGACTTGCTGTGGGTCCGTCAACATCACCCCACCAAATAAGCGCTCTAAGTCTTGGGCTAAAACTTGGGTATCAATTTGATGTGCAGTCATGCCCATTTTGAGCATATTTTCTGCCATCAGTTGATAGTCGGTGTTTTGTAAAGCATCCATAAAGGCCATTGATGCAGTCCATACTTCAGGATTGAGCTGACCGACAATCCCAAAGTCAATAAAGCCAACGCGACCATCTTCAAGCAGCATTAAATTGCCAGCATGCAGGTCGGCATGGAAACTCTTACACAGCATTAAACTACCAAACCAAGTATTCATGGCAGTAATCAACACTTGCGATGGATCATCACTCACGCTTTTGACCACCTCAAAATCCGTCAGCGGTACACCGTATAGACGCTGCATGGTTAGCACACGGCGGGTAGAATACTGATGATAGACTTTGGGTGCTGTGGCCTTTTGATTTTGGGTAACATTTAAGTAGTTAACAAAGTCATCTAGGTTTTGCGCTTCTTCAATAAAATCAACTTCGCGTACCATACGTACTTTGATTTCTTCGACAATATCGGCCAGTGAAGCGAATTTCACTTTAGGCACCGCTTTTTCCAGCAGTTTAGTCGCCAAATGTAAGACGTTTAAGTCGGTATGTAAAATGGTATCTACACCCGGTTTTTGTACTTTAATCACCACATCTTCGCCGCTGACTAAACGTGCTGCATGCACTTGGGCAATGGACGCTGAAGCCAATGGTATTTCGTCAATTGTGGCAAAAATTTCGTCTAGACGCCGCCCAGCAAACTCCTCTTCAAGCACCCCTAAAATATAATCAAAGGGTAAGGTTGGCGTTTGGTCTAAGCAGCCCTGAAATTCTTCGACATATTCGCGTGGAAATAAGGACGGCGTACTGGCAATAAACTGTCCCAATTTAATATAGGTGGAACCTAAATCTTCAAAGGTTTCCCGCATTAATTTGGCATTACTTGGTCGGTCTTTGGCATATTTAATCCCGGCTTTGGCTGCAATCACAGCCGTTTCGCCCATACGTGCCACAGATCGCAAACCATCTAACACAATCTTTTTTTTCATAATGTCAGCGTCAAAGGTAATAGAGTTGGAGTTTAACAAAATTAAATCAATATACGTATTATTGTGCCTGACAAAGCCAAAAGTCCAAGCTGAAATTTACATTTTAAATACCCGAACTTAAGTTTTGTTCGACTTAAAGCTAAATCAGCTGGCTGTCTAAAAGACAATGAGAGGCATAGGCTCACATTTAACCCAATATAATGAGTAATTTTTTTCTAAAGCTTCACGCCATACAAACTTTTATTTTATAGTGATAAATTCGCTTTGTGCCAAGGACCCTTTATGTTTGCTGCCGATTTTCCAGATACTGTATATGTGATTCAACATCTTGCCTTTGAAGATTTAGGCGCATGGGAAGATGTCCTTTATAGCTTGGGTTTACGGGTACGTTATGTTGAAGCGGGTGTCGAAGATTTAAGCCGTGCGCTACAACATACAGGCTTAACCATCATTTTAGGCGGACCCATTGGGGTTTATGATAGCGATGATTATCCTTTTTTACAGCAAGAAATTGAGCTTTTAGCACAACGTTTGGCTGCAGGTTTACCCACTCTAGGCATTTGTTTAGGCGCACAGCTGATTGCACATGCCTTAGGTGCCAAAGTCTATGCAGGGCCACAAAAAGAAATTGGTTGGTCCAAACTCACTCTTGCAGCCGTTGCCAATAATCCACTTGCTGCACTCAGCAACAGCGAAGTATTACATTGGCATGGTGACACCTTTGATTTACCCGCAGGTGCCACACTCTTAGCCAGTTCTGACGTATATCCACATCAAGCCTTTGCTTATGGTCAAAACATTTTAGCTCTACAATTTCATGCTGAAGTCGCCAGTGATAGTTTAGAAAAATGGTTAATTGGGCACACCTGTGAGTTACGCCAAGCCAAAATCAATATTGGGTCTTTACGGGCTGATAACCACAAATTTTCGCTGCAACTTGAAAACGCATCTCAGCAGGTGCTATTACAGTTTTTACAACAATTAAGCACGGATTAAATCTTACAGCACACCATTGCCTAGCACTAAACCTTCACGGCGTGGATCAACCCCACCGCTATAGCGACCATTGGCCTCACGACGAATGGTCGCAATGCCGCTGGTTTGTGCACCTTGATTGATGCGATGCCCTTTGGCTTGTAGTGCAGCGACCAACGCCGTTAAATCCAATTGCGTATTAGAACCATCAATATTGGTAGTGGCCGAATTGTTGGCACCAAAGTTAACTAAGTTAGCAGCTTGCTGTGGATTGAGCTGCCAATCTAAATCCGCCACCAAGCTTTTGACTACATATTGAATAATTGCGGCACCCCCCGGTGAACCTGTCGCTAAGTAAAACTGATTATCTTTAAACACCAGCATCGGGGTCATGGTACTGCGTGGTCGTTTATTGCCTTCTACCCGATTGGCAATCCATTGGCCAGCATTATCAATTGGATGCGCGGCAAAATCAGTGAGTTGGTTACTGAGTAAAAAGCCATCTACCATATGATAAGAGCCCATACTACCTTCAACCGTAGACGTGACTGAAGCGACGTTCCCGTAAGCATCCACAATGGTAAATTGCGTGGTGCCATGTTCAGCTGTTGCCATCACGCCTTGCTGCAGGCCAAAATCCCCTGCTGGAGCGCTGCCCATTGAATAATCTAAGTCAATATGCAAACTACGGCTGCGTAAATAATTGGTATCTAATAAGCTGGCTAGGCCTTGTGCAGGCAATGGTATAAAGTCAGTGTCTGCCACGTAGCGGTCGCGGTCAGCATATGCCAAACGCTCAGCTTCACTGATAAGGTGTACCGCTTGTGGATGTGGAATTCCCCCATCGCCATTGCTGGCACTAGGTAGATATTGACTTAAATTATAATGACTTAAAATCCCTAAGGTTTGCGCCACCGCAATACCACCTGATGAAGGTGGCGGCATACCACAGACGGTATAACCACGATAATCACTACACACCGCTTCACGCTTCATGGCTTTATAATCGGCTAAATCATTCAGGCTCATTAAACTTGGAGTGATTGGAGTTTGTGCAGCATCATCACCTACGCTTTGCTGGGCTTTAGCCACCAAACGTGCCGCGATGGGTCCTTGATGCAGTGCATTAGCCCCTTGCGCGGCAATAGCTTCAAGAGTCTGAGCATATTCGGGATTGGTCATGCGCTCTCCCACAGCGCGTGGGCTGCCATCTGGATGGAAAAAAGTCCGCATGGCATTGCCATCTAAAGCCAAATTATGGGCATTGCTTTGAATTGCAGCCGCCAAACGTCCCGGAATTTTAAAGCCGTCTTCTGCTAAATCAATGGCCTCAATATATAAGTTTTTCCACGGCAATTTGCCATGTTCTTGATGCGCCAATTCAAACATCCGCATGGTGCCAGGTACACCAATCGAACGACCACTGCGTCTTGCACTCGGTACAGGAGCAGGCGAATTGGCATCGGTTTGATCTTGGCGGCTTAAATAATAAGGTGTGGCTAAGGCTGGTGCTGTTTCACGGCCATCATAAGCACTGACCATTTGAGTGTTGGCATCAAAATACAGCATAAAGGTACTACCTGCGATGGTACTCGATTGCGGCTCAACCAAGCCTAAGACTGCTTGTACCGCAATGGCTGCGTCTACGGCGGAGCCACCAGCACGTAAAATCTCACATCCTGCCTTGGTCGCCAGAGGTGTATTGGCCACCACCATATATGTATCTGCTGTTTTGGCTGTTAAACCCGCCCGATAGCCTGAAGCCGCTTCAGGCGCTGCTGGGTCACCCACCACATCTGAACCCACAATGACATTTTGTCCATCTGCATTTTTACTCTGACAACTTAAGGGGTTGGGATCAACTTTTAAGGTACTGCGCGGCTGATCATCGTCATTACACGCGCTTAACAATAGCACTGCACTACAGCACAGCGCTAAGTGGCTTTTTTTTGGCATAGATGCTCCATTATTCTTATGATCGGTTTGCTTTTATTGGTATTACATTTTGATCATAAAACAAAAGGCATAAAAAAAGCACCCGAAGGTGCTGATTTTTAAACTCTAAACTGTTTATTTCTGAGCGGGAACAGTGGCTTCTGTGGTGATATTTACAGTAATTTTATCGCCGACATTCGGCACATATGCGCCTACACCAAAATCTGAACGCTTAAATGAAGTAGTGGCATTAAAACCAATCGCAGGTACTTTTAACATACCATGTTCACCTTGCTTGTTCAGTACAGCGTCCAATACCACCGGCTTGGTGACATTTTTAATGGTTAAATCACCGGTGATTTTGTACTTATTTTTACTTAGTGCTTGAACTTTTGTACTTTTAAACGTGATGTGTGGATATTTAGCAGCATCAAAAAAATCAGCGCCTTGTAAATGCTCATCCAATGCTTTGACGTTGGTATTGATGCTTGATAACGGAATACGTACATTCACCGAGGAATTGGCTGGCTTATTATTATCCACCACAATCTGACCTTGAATATTACTAAAGTTACCTGATGGTGTTGAAAAACCAAAATGATCCCATTGGAATACAGTTGCAGTATGCGTTGGGTCAATAGTGTAAGTGACTGGTTTAGCAAGCGCCACACTGCCTAAAGATGCAACGACTAAGCCCAATGCCAATGTTTTAAATTGCATAATTTATCCCTCATTTGAATGATTTATAATGTAAAGCAATGCGTAATTTTTACATCACTAAAGATAGAACAGTTTGTTGCACACATAGAACGGTAATTTTGTAATTACTTTATTTTTCATTGTCTTTAGCCGTGTGCAAAACAGCTTCTATGTGCTTTTGAAAACACCAAGCCACGATACACAAACATTAAGCTAAGCTTTGTCTTATATTTGGGATTTTAAAGCCCAAAATCAGCTCTTTTCTTCTTGTGCAAACGCGTTAATCTATTGGTGATTGTTTATCCAACAGGAATCAACATGAGCACACCACAACAAGCCATAGAAAAAGCACTGCAAACCAAAGCAGCTAAAGATGTCGTGCTGGCCTTTTTATACAACACTAGCCCAGATTTAGTCACAAATGCTGCAGCACAGCTGGTGGCCCAAGATGCCATTTACAGCTCATTGAATTTTAATAACCCAGAGTTGAAACAAATCGAACCATGGACTGGCACATCAACAGGCCGTGCAGTATATGTATCGACTTTTTCCAATGTCGGTACCTACTGGCATATTGATGATTTTCAAATTACAGATATTTTATCTGAAGGTGAAACGGTCGCCGTATTTGGTCAATTTACCTATACTTCAGTACACGCCAACATCACCTTTAGCTCGCCTTTTTCAATTAAAGCGACAGTTCAAGATGGCCTCATCACCTATTTCCAGTTTATGGAAGATACTTATGCCTCTGCGGCCTCTTTTCGAGTATCAGGTGAATGGGAGATCCAACAACACGCAGATTCCAGCAAAAATTTTAAAGTGTCTGCCCATACAATTTAATGACCAATAAAAAAAAGCCCTCAATTGAGGGCTTTTTTTATAACTTTTCTACCAAGATTCGGTCGATCTGCTTTAAACCCGTGTGTTTTTCACGGTTTTTACGACGAATTTTAATCACCTGATCACTTTCCAACTCTTGCAACAACAGTTCAACTGCTACCATCGCCTCAAGCGCTAAATCTTGACCAATCCACTTCTGCTCACCGGCATCCATGAGAACAATTTCATCATTAATTTGTTCATACAAGCTCATATTTTCCTCACTTCGGTGTCTATACACCCTGTTCAATGAATACTTCATGAAACTGGCAATACTATAAACGGATCTAGAAAAACTGCCACTGCAATTTTACATCTATATGATTACAGACAAAATAAGGAATTGCTTCGCTCATTTAACTATCAAAAAAATCACTTAAAGCCTGCTAAGGCAAGCATGAAGGCTTCTTTTTTAGAGCAAAATCGTGCTTACGCGATCAATTTTATACCCTTTATTTCAGCATAAAAAGCGCTCAGCTTTAGTTTTCAGCTGACATAAAAAAACGCCTCATCTGAGGCGTTTTTTAACACTGAGCTGATTAAGCCGTGATTTCTTTGACCGCTGCAACAACCGCTTCAGTAGTAATACCAAAGTGTTGGAACAAATCTTTAGCTGGTGCAGATTCGCCGTAAGTCGTCATACCAATCACACGACCATCTAGACCGACAAATTTCCACCAGTAATCTACGTGAGCCGCTTCTACAGCAACACGCGCACGAATATGAGATGGAAGCACCGCTTCACGGTAAGCCGCATCTTGCTTCACGAATTCTTCAGCACATGGCATAGACACCACACGTACACCTTCAAGCTGTGCATATGCTTCCATTGCCAATGCCACTTCTGAACCTGTTGCAATAATGATGGCTTTGAGTTCACCTTTTTCTTCAGCCAATACATAACCACCTTTCGCCACATCTGCAATTTGTGCTTCTGTACGGGTTTGGAAGGCTAAGTTTTGACGAGAGAAGATCAACGCTGTTGGGCCCTCAGCACGCGTTAAAGCAGATTTCCAAGAAATCGCTGCTTCAACCGTGTCACATGGACGCCAAGTGTTGAGGTTTGGTGTACCACGTAAAGATGCGATTTGTTCGATTGGTTGATGTGTCGGACCATCTTCACCAAGACCGATTGAGTCATGCGTGTAAACATGGATTACACGTTGTTTCATCAATGCAGACATACGTACTGCATTACGTGCATATTCCATGAACATAAGGAACGTTGCAACGTAAGGAATAAAACCACCATGAAGTGCTACACCGTTGGCAATTGCAGTCATACCAAATTCACGTACGCCATAATGTACGTAGTTACCTGCAGCATTGTCTTGAACGCCTTGCGCACCTTTCCAAAGTGTAAGGTTAGAACCTGCTAAGTCAGCAGAACCACCTAAGATTTCAGACAGCATTGGTGCAAATGCTTGAATCGCATTTTGGCTTGCTTTACGTGTAGCAATGGTTTCCGCTTTTGCATTCACTTCAGCGATATATGCATCTGCTTTTGCCACGAAATCGCTTGGTAATTCGCCAGACAAACGACGTTTAAGATCAGCTGCTTCAGTTGGGTATTTCGCTTCGTATTGCGCAAATACGTCATTCCAAGCTGCTTCAGCAGACGCGCCTTTTTCTTTAGCATCCCATGCTGCATACACATCAGCAGGAATTTCGAATGGACCTTCAGTCCAACCTAACGCTTCACGTGTTAACACGATTTCGTCATTACCAAGCGGTGCACCGTGGCAATCTTCTTTACCTTGTTTGTTTGGTGAACCTAGACCAATAATCGTTTTACAGATAATGATGGTTGGTTTTTTAGTTTCAGCTTTAGCTTCTAAAGTTGCCGCACGTAAAGCGTCGCTATCATGACCGTCAACTTTAAGCACTTGCCAACCGTAAGCTTGGAAGCGTTGCTCTGTATCGTCAGAGAACCAGCCTTCCACTTCACCATCAATTGAAATGCCGTTGTCATCGTAGTAAGCAATTAATTTACCCAGACCTAAAGTACCTGCCAATGAACATGCTTCATGCGAAACACCTTCCATTAAGCAACCATCGCCTAGGAAGCAGTAAGTAAAGTGATCAACAACGCTAATATCTTCTTTGTTGAACTGCGCTGCTAAGGTTTTTTCAGCTAAAGCAAAACCAACAGCGTTGGCAATACCTTGACCA
Source organism: Acinetobacter sp. CY17 (assembly GCF_059515825.1). Lineage (NCBI taxonomy): Bacteria > Pseudomonadati > Pseudomonadota > Gammaproteobacteria > Moraxellales > Moraxellaceae > Acinetobacter > Acinetobacter sp. CY17. The sequence goes on along the minus strand of NZ_JCAKMX010000002.1, from coordinate 231,553 downwards.
AGTGGACCTGTGGTTGTTTCAATCCCCGGTGCATAGCCCAATTCTGGGTGACCTGGGGTCTTAGAATGCAATTGACGGAATGCTTTTAAATCTTCAATAGAAAGATCGTAGCCCGTTAAATGAAGTAATGCGTATTGCAGCATAGAACCATGACCATTTGACAATACAAAACGGTCGCGGTTCGCCCAATTTGGGTTGCTTGGGTTGTGGCTTAAAAATTCACGCCAAACCACGTCAGCGATATCTGCCATCCCCATTGGCGCACCTGGATGGCCTGAGTTTGCTTTTTGCACAGCATCCATTGCTAATACACGAATTGCGTTGGCAATACGACGTTCATTCAGTGGGGTCGTCATAGGTCAGAGTCCAAATTATCTGTTAAAAAGAACATGAATCAAAATTCAAAACTGCGGTATATTGTCTTAAAAAAATGCCAAGGGGTAAAGCCTTAGCCTCGAGTTTTCAAGATTTATTACACTGATTAAAAGTCATTATGGTTGCAAATTGCCGTTTTCCAAGGCGTAACTGACAATTTTTAACCTAAAGCTTAAACCTCAACTGAACAAAGCCGACTTTTATTGATTATTTTTCACTCCAAAAACCCCACTATGCTGAATTTTATTCATGTTGAATACCAGAAGGTGAAATACAAAGCATCTGCTGCTACCCCTCATCACTAAAATGAAAAAAATGCTAAGCCTAAAAATCAAAACATAGGATTTGACATTCAAATCATCTGTTTAATTTTGCTAAACTTTTCTTCCAAACATCGCAACAAATTACATCTTATGATTATTTTTTGAGTAAAATGCTATAGTTGAGCCAAATTCTTGGTTCGGGGCAATTTAGCGAAAAACTTTAACTTTTAGTCCCACTTATCAGTTTTTTAAATGAAGATATCAGATAAAAGCGGGTGAAATTGAAATAAATTCAGGCATTTTCACATTCTAGAACTAGTCCAAAAGTCTAAGTCGATGTAACATATCGCGTCTTTTAATTTAACTGTGATAGGACTATGCGCGAGTACGCTGTATTTACCTCGGAATCTGTAAGCGAAGGCCATCCAGATAAAATGGCTGACCAAATCAGTGATGCCATTTTGGATGCCATCTTAAAAGAAGATCCATACGCACGTGTTGCTTGTGAAACACTGGTAAAAACGGGTGCCGTTGTACTTGCCGGTGAAATCACAACCACTGCCAACGTCGACTTTGAAGCCATCGTACGTAACACGGTAAACGGTATTGGTTACCATCATTCTGATCTTGGTTTTGATGGTTCAACTTGTGCTGTGATTAACATGATTGGTAAACAATCACCAGAAATCGCACAAGGTGTAGATCGTCAAAAACCTGAAGATCAAGGTGCCGGTGACCAAGGCTTAATGTTTGGTTATGCCAGCCGTGAAACAGATGTGTTAATGCCTGCGCCTATTTCTTATGCGCATCGCTTAATGGAAAAACAAGCTGAATTACGCAAACAAGGTAAATTATCTTGGTTACGTCCAGATGCGAAAAGTCAGGTCACTTTTGCTTACGAAAATGGCAAGCCTGTACGTTTAGATGCAGTGGTATTATCAACTCAACATGATCCTTCTATTAGCCAAGCGCAACTTAAAGAAGCGGTCATTGAAGAAATCGTGAAGAAAGTGATTCCTGCAGAGATGTTCCATGCGGGTACTAAATTCCATATTAACCCAACAGGTATGTTCGTGATTGGCGGCCCTGTCGGTGACTGTGGTTTAACTGGTCGTAAAATCATTGTAGATACTTACGGTGGCATGGCACGTCACGGTGGTGGTGCATTCTCTGGTAAAGATCCATCAAAAGTTGACCGTTCTGCGGCATATGCGGGTCGTTATGTGGCAAAAAATATTGTTGCTGCAGGCTTAGCTGACAAATGCGAAATTCAAGTGTCTTATGCCATTGGTGTGGCTGAACCAACTTCAATTTCAATCAATACCTTCAATACCGCTAAAGTATCTGAAGATTTGATTATTGCTTTGGTACGTGAACACTTTGACTTACGTCCATACGGTATCACCCGTATGCTAGATTTAATTCAACCGATGTATCAACAAACAGCATCTTATGGTCACTTTGGCCGCGAAGGTTCTGATAGTGCATTCACATGGGAAAAAACTGACAAAGCTGAAGCGTTACGCGCTGCTGCGGGTCTGTAATTTCTCCATTAAAAAGCCCGCAATTGCGGGCTTTTTTTATGAATGTGGAGTTTTATTATGCTCAAAGGTCAAAACTTCAAACAAACTTTTCTGTTCTGGCAGCACAGGCTGGTCATGCTGTAAATAAACATGTACCAACTTCAGTGCAATCGCAAGCGCTAAACAGGTTAAAATACAAAACATCCAAAATCCAAATGGGCTTTTGATTTGATGTGAGCCACAGTTTGGACAAGTATGTGCCTCGGCTGTCACCGCCTGATCGCAACATGCACAATGATATTGATAACGCAGCATAGGTATCCTCCTATTTAACTGACCTTTCCTCGCATTGTGCCATGCTTAATAGACGATTTTTGTGACACTTTGTAGCATTTTTTGCTTTTATTTTTGTAAGGAGCTTTTATGGTTCAACTGATTAAAAAAGGCGGTTTACGCGAACGTGCCAATCGCAGTCAGCGTTATCAAGGTTCTGAAAACACCGTCACAACCTTAAATCCTAATCGTTACAACGAACAACGTAGCCAAACAGCAGCAGAACCTACGCCAGTTGCTGTAAAATCAAGCCATCAAGACGCACTAAAATAGTTGTAGTGCGTCCCACCATAACCATAGCGCAAACACCAAAAACAATGCCCCAGAAATCATGTCAATATAACTGCCCGAACGCTGATACAAAGCCTTAATTTTGGGCAGTGATAGAATCAGCATAAATAAGACAAAGGTTAAAAAGGTTTGCAGCGGAATTAAAATGGCCAATTGGGTTTTAATACTGTGATTGGCTGATGATGAGAGCGCCAAAGAAAATACGCTACTAAAATAAATTAAAGTTTTAGGATTGGATAAATTGGTCAGTAAACCAAGTAAGAAATAGTTTTTGGGCTGTGGCTCAGCTCTACCCTCTTCTAAACTGGCGTGTTGATTAAGACTTTTTAAGCCCCCTTTTAACATGGCATAGCCCATTTTCGCTAAGAAAAAGCCTCCCAATAACATTAAAGCTTGCTGAATCCATGGCCATTGCTGCATAAGCACCGTAAAGCCAGCCAAAGTCAGTACCACCCATACGACAATACCCAGTGAAATACCCGCAATAATTTTTAAGGTATTACCACGTGTCGTTGAGGCTGAGCTTTTTGCAATGAGTAACACATCAGGACCAGGACTCAGCTGAGCAACAAAGTGCAACATACTAATCGTAAGTAATAAGGACATAGCAGATCTATACAAAGAATCAATGCCAAAATTATACGCATATAGACCTAAAAAAACCGAGCCTCTAGGCTCGGTTTTGGTCTTTTAAAGCTTAAGCTTATTTTTTATTGACATCTTTTAGGTCAAGACGTTTCGCTTCAGGGGTCACTTCTCGTGCTTCACCATCAATAATGGTTGAATCACGTGAACCTGCCTGACCTTGCATGTCTTGCATTTGACGCATTAAATCCGCAAATGGATTTTGACCCGCCGCACCGCCCAGATCTGCGCCCATACCACCCATCATTTTTTCCATCATTGTTTGCTGACGCTTCATCACAGCTTTCATGGCTGCTGCTTTAAAAGCGTTTTGTACCGCAGGAATTAAAATTAATACCGCCAATACATCGGTAATTAAACCCGGAATAAGTAAAAAAAAGCCTGCAGCAATTTTAGGTAAGTTTGCGCCTAAAGCTGGATCCGCCATGCCCATGGCCATACCCATTTGCATTTGTTGCATTTGTGGCATCACACCTGCTGCGTATTTACGCACCATGTTAATCCCAATAAAGAATGCGGCAACAAACCAGAAGAAAACGTACCACATACTACCGACGAGGTCACCCACGCCAATCCATACGAAGACTTCGAGAATAAGGCCAGCTAAAACAATAAGCGCTAATTTCATGAAAATTAATCTAATCTCAATACAATATGTTGGTTGCAAGACACATAAATTGCCCTGCTTTTAATCTCTATGGGGGAGATTTTAGCGTTTACAAGCACAATTGACGATTTATTTTTTGCAAACTCAGTTGAACGTTTTTTGGCTAGTTAAGCATAGACGTGTATTTTAAAAGTAAATTTTGCCTATAATGCCCCCAAAGCACTAACAGATTAAAGGCAATGAGCTTAATTATTGGGATTGACCCGGGTTCACGTTTAACCGGCTATGGCATTATTAAAAAAGAAGGACAACAATTAAGCTTTGTGGATGCAGGCACGATTCGTACTGAAACGGCAGAAATGCCAGAGCGTTTAAAACGCATTTTTGCAGGCGTCGATCGTATTGTTCGCTTTCATGGCCCTACAGAAGCGGCTGTCGAACAAGTGTTTATGGCACAAAACCCTGATTCTGCTTTAAAGCTCGGTCAAGCACGTGGTGCTGCCATTGCTGCGCTGACCAACTTAGATTTATCTGTAGCCGAATATACTGCACGCCAAATCAAACAATCGGTGGTGGGTTATGGTGCCGCCGATAAAGAACAAGTGCAAATGATGGTGATGCGAATTTTAAAACTTGAGATTAAACCACAACAAGATGCTGCCGATGCACTCGCTGCGGCAATTTGTCACGCACATGCCTCAGGCAGTATGAGCAAAATGGCCGTGCTCAATGCCTTAGGTGGAATGGCGCGTGGACGTAGTCGTTCGAGTAGCCGGCGTCGTTAACGCAAAATATTAAAACCGTGATAGTCTGTTTGATCATGGCTTTGATAATGTAAATAAGTGACTTGAGCGCGAGTCGGTCCCACTAAACTCTGATCTAACATCTCTTGTACAGCCGCCTGTTCACCAATAATCACCGCCTCAACTTCACCTGTTGCTAAGTTTTTGACATAGCCCTGTAAACCTTTGGCTTGGGCCTGCGCGGCAAACCAGCGTCGATACCCCACGCCCTGCACTTGACCACTTACAGTTAAATAAAATCCTTGTTGCATTGCTTATTCTCCATTAATTATACGATAAATGGCCTGACTCATCTGTTGGGCTTGTAGACCACGCTCACCTTTTACTGCCAAGAGATCACCCGCTTTGGCATGTAAAGTGACAATTTGATGCAATTCAATTTGTAGCCCAAACTGCGCCTTTAAACTGGCAATCATCCCCGCCAACACATCACCCATACCACCTGTGCCCATACCTGGATTGCCTGCACTACAGATCCATAATTGTTGTTCTAAAATTAAGCTACCAGCACCTTTAAGCACCCACTCACCGCCATATTTTTGTTGTAAGGCATAAATTGCCGCAATGCGGTCTGCTTCTACATCGACAACACGACAGTTTAATAATTTGGCTGCTTCCCCTGGATGCGGGGTTAAATAAGTATTATGGCTGACTGTTTGGCCGTGTTGTGCTAAAAACCATAACCCATCAGCATCTAAAATTAAAGTTAAATCATCTTGATTGATGAGGTCAAACCAGTGCTGAAATTTTTCTGTTGCCCATGCATCACGCCCAAGCCCCATGCCAAAACAAACCGCATCGATTTGGCCAACAAGATTTTGAATATCGGCTGTGTTCAGCGTATTGATATCACGTAGCATGATATTGGGGCTACGCGCTAAAATTGCCGTGTGGTGTTTAGCATCACAAACAACAGTCACTTTACCCGCGCCTGCACTAAAGGCTGCTTCCGCTGCCAGCATGACCGCACCGCCCATATCCGCATGCCCACCCACCACCAACACATGCCCATAACAGCCTTTATGCCCAAAGGCTTGCCTTTGAGGCAAAGTAATCTGTAATGGCGACAACTGTGCTAAAGCCTTTAATTTCGAGTCAGGTGGCAACAAGGCGACCGTATGCACGACACCTGCAAACGCTTTACCTTGACCAGTAAACACACCTGCCTTTAAACCCAATATGCTAAAGGTATAATCGGCCACAATCGCACACGGTAAAGGTTGCCCTGTATTGGCGTTTAAACCACTTGGAAGATCAATGGCAACTTTTAAGCCATCTTGGGTATTGATATGTTGGACAATCCTTTGCCACTCTAAATTTAAGTCACGATTGAGCCCAATCCCAAATAAAGCATCAACATAAACATCATAAGATTTTATAAAATCAAAACCTTGCAGGATTTTAATATTGGCTTGTTTTGCTTCTGTATAAGCACGCTGCAAATCAGTTGCATCACCTAAAGGACTCGCATAAATTTGCACCTGAAAACCTAAATTTTGCAGATACTTTGCAATTAAATAACCATCACCCGCATTATTGCCTTGACCACAACACACGGCGACATTCTGTAAGCTTTTATCAATGAATAAAGTTTGTAATTGTTGGGCAATTGACCATGCCACTTGTTGCATTAAGCCATAAGATGAATTTCCTTGCGCAAACCAACGTTGCTCCCATGCTTGAAGATCGTGGCTATGATAAACTTGCTGCATTGTTTTTCCTTATTTTATCCTTATGGCTGTTGCATCTTCTCCTGTTATTCCCACTCAAAACGACGATCCTGTGGCGCTTAAAGCATGGATTAAAGCAGAAGCACTGGCGCTTGGTTTTGCTGATTGTGTCATTGCCAAGCCCGATGCTCAAGCCGAATTACCACGCTTAGAAGAATATTTAAAACGCGGTTATCACGCCGATATGCATTTTTTAGGCGAAAATTTACAAAAACGTGCCAACCCTGCCTTACTGGTACCTGGTACTAAAAGTATTATTTGCGTACGTATGGACTATTTGGTCGAAACACCCAAGCCACGCCATGTACCTGATGCGCCCAATCAAGGTATTATTGCCCGTTATGCCCGTGGCCGCGACTATCATAAAATTATGCGCGGTCGTTTAAAAACTCTGTCGCAACGCATTAAAGCGCGTGTCGGAGAATTTGAGTCACGCCCTTTTGCCGATTCTGCACCGATTTTTGAAAAATCTTTGGCTGAAAATGCAGGTATGGGCTGGACAGGCAAACACACTCTACTGATTCATAAAAAATCCGGCTCTTTTTTTGTCTTAGGTGAGCTTTTTACCTCTCTAGATTTACCGTTTGACCAGCCAACCAGCAAACATTGCGGTTCTTGCAGCGCCTGTATTGATATCTGTCCCACTCAAGCGATTGTTGAACCTTATATGTTGGATGCCGGCAAATGTATCGCTTATCTCACCATCGAATATCAAGGCATTATTCCGGAAAATCTACGCCGCCCGATTGGCAATCGAATTTTTGGCTGCGATGACTGTCAACTCATTTGCCCTTGGAATAGCTTTGCTAAAATCACGCCTATTGAGGACTTTCATCCTCGTCACGGCTTCGATCAGTTAACTTTATTAGACTTTTGGCAATGGGATGAAGCAACCTTTTTAAACCATACCGAAGGCAGCCCCTTACGTCGTACTGGTTATCAAAGCTTTATGCGTAATGTAGCGATTGGCTTAGGCAATGCCCCTTTTAGCTCAGAGATCATGGCTCAATTAAGCAGCAAACGTGAACAGCATGATGAGATTGTGCAAGTACATATTGATTGGGCCTTAGCGCAGCAACAGCTTAAACAAGTTTAAATTTAGTAGCGAACGTGCTCTATACTGATGCATTTTGCCAAGCAGCAACATCAACCCACGTTCGCGACAAAATTTTTAATATAGTAACTTTTTAAAGTTTTTTAATGTTTCTCAAAAATCAACTTTGTAATGAAAACTTCGTAAAACATGTTAACTTTGCAAGTAAATTACACATATTTATCATTAAAAATTGCAAGCGAAATACGCGAAAAATTTGGCATTTTTTGCCTTTGCAGGCTTTTTTTATCCGCTATGCTAAAAAAAATCATGCCAAAGGAATAAAAATGAGCTTACGTTACGACTGGACACGACAAGAGATTGAAGCACTTTATCAACAACCATTCTTAGATTTACTTTTACAGGCACAAAGCTTACATCGCCAATATTTTAAAGCCAATTCAATTCAGGTCAGTACCTTGCTCTCCATCAAAACAGGTAAGTGTCCTGAAGATTGTAAATATTGTGCCCAATCCGCCCACTATGACACGCAGCTTATTGCAGAAAAGAAAATGGCGGTAAGCACGGCGCTTGAACATGCCAAAGCCGCCAAGGCATCAGGTGCTACACGTTTTTGTATGGGAGCAGCGTGGCGTAATCCGCACGAACGCGATATGCCTTATGTTTTAGAATTGGTCCAAGGGGTTAAAGCCTTAGGTTTAGAAACCTGTATGACTTTAGGGATGCTAAATAGCTCACAAGCAACGCGTTTAGCCCATGCAGGTTTGGATTATTACAATCATAATTTAGATACCTCACGTGAATATTATCCCAAAATGATTAGCACACGCAGTTTTGATCAACGTTTAGATACGCTACAGCATGTACGCGATGCAGGTATGAAAGTATGTAGTGGTGGGATTGTGGGCTTAGGTGAAGATGTGCAAGATCGCATTGGTTTACTGCATGAACTTGCCACCTTACCGCTGCATCCAGAATCAGTGCCGATTAATTTATTGGTACCGATTCAAGGTACACCTTTGGGCGATACCGAAAAACTCGATATTTTAGAATGGATTCGAACCATTGCCGTGGCACGTTTGATTATGCCAAAGAGTTATATTCGCTTATCGGCAGGACGGGAAAGTTTAACTGAGTCAGAACAGGCCTTGGCCTTTATGGCAGGTGCCAATTCGATTTTCTCAGGCGATAAATTACTCACCACCCCCAATCAAGGCACCTCACAAGACCAAACCCTGTTTAAAAAATTAGGTTTACAACAAGAAGTAGCGAAACCTTCTGTGCAAGCATTAAGTATTGATGCCATGGCGATTTAAGCAAAATTATGCGCAGTAATTAAAATGCCATAATTGGCATTTAAATAATCGCCTTGACGGATCATGTCCATACCATTGGCATGTTCGACGCATAATTCTTGCGTAATACAGTCATAGCTAAAACGCTCAAAACAGTCTTGATGATGACTCAGCCAAGTTAAGGTATCAGCTAAGTTATCATCTACTATATAGGTTAAGGCTTTAAAATCTTTCATGACTATTTACCCCATCAGTCTATACCCAAGTATAGGCTGATGATTATGTTTTATTGCTGAGCGACAAATTTAGCACGCGCAGCATGCAATTTTTTGTAGCTATCGATTAAACGTAAATGACGATCTAAACCTTCAAGTTGCATATTGGTTTCAGTTAAACCGTAGAAACGTACGCTGCCATCAAGTGCACCTAAGGCCGCATTCATACGTTCATCACCAAACATACGACGGAAGTTATACGCGTAGTCGTCAAGCTGCATGTCATCATCTAGCTCAACTTCTAACACTACATTTAAGCATTGGTAATATAAACCGCGCTCAACGGTGTTGGTGTTGTATTGTAAGAAGGCTTCAACCAAATCTTTCGCTTCTTCAAACTGCTGTAGTGCAAGATAAATCTGTAGCTTAAGCTCTAAAATCGTTAACTGACCCCACACAGTATTATCATCAAATTCAACCCCAGTTAAGGTTTTGATTTCGGTGTAATCATCCACTTCAACTTCTTCTAGGCGTTCAACCAAGGCTTCAAGCTGTGCTTCATCAAGGCGATGCAAGTTTAAGATGTCTTCACGGAATAATAAGGCTTTGTTGGTATTATCCCAAACCAAATCTTCTACCAAATAGATTTCAGAATAACCCGGCACCAAGATCCGGCAAGCCGTTGCACCTAGATGGGTGTAGACTGCCATATACACTTCTTTGTCCATGTCATGCAAAATGTTAAATAACGCTTGCGCTTCTTCAGCATTGCTTGCTTGACCATTGTCGGTGAAATCCCACTCTTCAAAGTCATAATCAGCTTTGGCACTAAAGAAACGCCAAGACACGACACCGCTTGAATCAATAAAGTGTTCCACAAAGTTATTTGGCTCAGTGACTGCATTTGAACTAAAGGTTGGCTGAGGTAAATCATTCAGACCTTCAAAACTACGCCCTTGTAATAGCTCAGTTAAGCTACGCTCTAAAGCCACTTCAAAATTTGGATGTGCACCAAATGAAGCAAAGACACCACCCGTACGTGGGTTCATTAAGGTCACACACATCACAGGGAATTGACCGCCAAGCGATGCATCTTTGACTAAAACGGGGAAGCCTTGCTCTTCTAAGCCTTGAATCCCTGCCACGATTTTTGGATATTTGTTTAAAACCTCTTGTGGTACATCGGGCAGCGCAATTTCGCCTTCTAAAATTTCACGTTTCACTGCACGTTCAAAAATTTCAGATAAACATTGGACTTGTGCTTCAGCTAAGGTGTTCCCTGCACTCATACCATTGGATAAGTATAAGTTTTCAATCAAGTTAGATGGGAAATACACGGTTTTGCCATCTGATTGACGGACAAATGGCAACGAGCAAATACCACGTGCAGTGTTACCTGAGTTGGTGTCGTATAAATGCGTACCTAATAATTCATCATCAGGATCATAAATAGCGCGGGTGTAGTCATCTAAAATTTCAACCGGTAACTCGCCCTCGCTACCCGGTTGGAACCACTTTTCATCTGGATAATGCACAAATTCGGCATTGGCAATCTCTTGACCCCAGAATTGGTCATTATAGAAGAAGTTACAGTTTAGACGTTCAATAAACTCGCCTAGAGCTGATGCCAATGCACTTTCTTTGGTCGAGCCTTTACCATTGGTAAAGCACATTGGCGATTGTGCATCACGAATATGTAACGACCATACGTTAGGCACAATATTACGCCAAGATGCGATTTCAATTTTCATGCCTAAACCAGCCAAAATCGCTGACATATTGGCAATGGTTTCTTCAAGCGGTAAATCTTTACCCGCAATAATTGTTTTATTTTCAGAAGCAAGGCTTGGCATGAGCAATGCTTGGGCATCAGCATCAATGCTTTCGACTTCTTCAATGACAAATTCAGGGCCAGTTTGAATCACTTTTTTGACCGTACAACGGTCAATGGAACGTAAAATGCCTTGGCGGTCTTTTTCAGAAATATCAGCCGGTAATTCCACCTGAATTTTAAAAATTTGTTTATAGCGGTTTTCAGGATCAACAATATTATTTTGCGATAGACGAATATTATCGGTTGGAATATCACGCGCTGCGCAGTAAACCTTTACAAAGTAAGCTGCACATAAAGCAGAAGAAGCTAAGAAATAGTCAAATGGACCGGGTGCAGAACCATCACCTTTGTAACGGATCGGTTGGTCAGCAATAACGCTAAAATCATCAAATTTAGCTTCTTGTCGAAGGTTATCGAGATAATTAACCTTAATTTCCATGCGAGTACCTAAAGTCCTATATGTCGGCATGGACACATAAGATTGTAAATAAAAGATAAGCCGAATCAAACAGAGAAATAGACTTAAAAAGAACAGACTAAGCACACTTACTTAGTCAAACATGCCACTATTATAAAGGCATTTAGCGCAATTGATAATCTTTAACTGACCCGATGTCACCCTGCTGTATTCAGCTTGACATGCTTCTTTATTAAACTTTAGGCAATAAAAAACCCCTAAATCAATTTAGAGGTTTTTTAAGAATTTGGTGGGCCCACACAGACTTGAACTGTGGACCAACGGATTATGAGTTCTTAGGTTTACATATTTATTAGGGTTGATTATAATTTATAATATACTGTATTTTAAATATATTTATTAACCAAACTAAGTTTTACTCCTTTTTTGGGTTGATCAAAATAGCTTTAAATTGACCTAATCTGCTACCTATTTGCTACCTTTTTATGAATACCACTTTTAAATTCACATCTTCTAGACTGAATCAGTGCAGTTGTCCACCCGAAAAAGACTATGTTATTTATTGGGATGAAACCGTAAAAGGTCTCGGCTTAAAGACATACCCTTCATCAAAGAAAACTTTTCTTTTTCAATCTCGTTTAGGAGGCAAGGTCCTTAAAATTACTCTTGGGACTTTTCCAAACTCTACTATTGATCAAGCTCGTCAAAAGGCGAAAGCATTAGATGTAATGTGCACTCAAGGCATTGACCCACGTTTAGAAAAGAAAAAACAAATTGCTCAAAATGACTTAGAAGCTAAACAGATTAAACGTAATAAGCTATTATTTGCTGATGTTTGGGATTCTTATCTTCAAGCCAATCAATCTCGTTGGCGTGAGCGTACCTATAAAGACCATATTCGCCTTGCCTCAGGCAATAACGAAATTAGCATTGGGAAACGTAAAACTTTATCCAAACCGCAGCCTATTTATGCATTGTTAAATATTCCAATAAGCGAACTCAGTAGTAATGTACTTACTGAATGGTTGAATCAAGAAAACATAGAACGTCCAACTTCGGCTGCATTATCTTTTCGTCTTGTCAGAGCTTGCTTAAACTGGGCTGATGAACAAAGCTTATATATGGGCTTACTCCCTGATAAGTCAATTCATACTAAGCAAGTAAAACAATCAGTCACACCAACAAAAGCTAAAAAAGATTGCTTACAACGAGAACAACTTCATGCTTTTTTTAAAGCTATTTTAGAACTTCCTAATCCATATATTTCAGCTTACCTTCTTGTTACTCTTATTACGGGTGCAAGACGAAATGAAATAGCCACATTAAAATGGCAAGATATTGATCTAAAATGGAATACCTTACATATCAGCGATAAAATTGATGATGAAGGCCGCTCAATCCCTTTAACACCTTATGTTAAAAAGTTAATCACTGATTTACCGAAGCATAATGATTATGTCTTTTATTCTGAGAAGTCTTCTACTGGCTATATTGTAGAACCAACAAAGAGTTTAAAACTTGCTGCTTCAAATGCTGGGATTGAGCACCTAAGTATTCACGGCTTACGCCGTTCGTTTAAAACTCTTTCTGAATGGGTATCACTACCAAGTGGTATTGTGGCCCAAATTGCAGGACACAAGCCAAGTGGGACAGAAGAGAAGCATTATACGGTTCGCCCTATTGACCTACTTAGAAAATGGCATGTTGAATATGAGATTTGGATATTATCCGAGGCCAAAATAATATAAAAATAATATGCTCACTCTGAACTCATCCAGATGAGCATAGTTGCACTATTTTATGCTAAAACTGACATACCACATTTTTTTAAGTACTCAAATGTCTCAGGATCATCTGCTTTAATGATCAATCCATTTTTTCCTCGGCTTAACAACACTCGATAAGCACCAAATGTATATTCATCTTTCTGACGTTTACCTTCTTGTGGCACAAGTTGACCATTGCTAAAAACTAGATCATTTCCCCAATTTAATAATGCTAACGAGATTTCTAAACCTTGCGAGGAAAATTCAGTACTTGATGTGTTAAAGGAACAACACGATTGTTTATCATTAGGCTGATGTACATACCAGGGACCTATTTGATTCTTCCCTTTAGAAATCTGTGGCAATAGGTTTTTGCCTGGTGTAGCCCCTTTACTTGATTCCAACCATCCCATTCTAAACTTGGTGGCCTGTCTTTCATCTTCATGTAATTCTTTTTTTAGAATGTGCGCATAATTCTCAGCTGCTTCTTTACTTCTAGTAATATACAAAGGATATGGATCAAGCCTCTTAGCAATGTCAAATGCTAAATTACTATTACTTTGTAAAACCGCTTCAATCCACATGTCCAATTGATCTGTGTAATGTTGTCGAATAGGTGTTTTTAAATTAAAAATATCTTTCTCAATTGGATGATAACCTTGACAATAATGTGTATGAAGACCTGGCATTATCACTTTAAAATCTTGACCATACTTAAAAATAGCATCATTAAATTTTTTCATAAATTCTGGAATCGACATTTCTTTATTATGAATAGCTTGTCCATCACCAATCAACAATACTAATACGCCAAACTCTTTTTTAGATAACCACCTACAAAGTAAATGTAGTTCAGATTCTGGTTCATTGTTTTCATATCCAATATGGTCCCATGCACGTTGTGCTTCATCAAAAAAAATATAATTTTCTAGATGATCGTTTACACGCTTATTGGCCTTAAATGTTCTTTTAAAATTAATGAGCTGTTCTATAATGACGCGGCCATCTATGTCAGTAGATTGATTTTTTTGCTTACCATAATAATCCAACGTATAGCGCAAAACCTCAACCAATGGGTCATTACCAGAAATAAATAATGGCGATAATCCATCATACGTATACTGACGCGCGAGTTCAGCAACAACAGTCATGCCTAATAAGGTTTTTCCTGCACCAGGTCGACCATTGACCATTACAATAAAACGAGATTTAGAAGCCTTAGCATCCTCATATAGCTGTAACAATTCTTCCCTAGCTTCATTAATATTTTCAGCAGCTTCATTTTTAAGATTAGGCATTTTATGATTAAAGAAGATATCAACTGTGCCTGCTAAAATACCCGGTTGACGAATAAAGCCTCCTGACTGCCAATTTTCAACCTGATAAACTTCGGGTTTATTCCCTGCAGCTATAAGATCTTCTTTTAAGATATGTAATACGTTATTTTGTTCAACATCACAAATAACAGTATGATCTTCAAATGGTTTAGCATTACTTTTTGTTAAAGCTAGATATGCGTGACCTTTTAAATTGATAGATTCACTGTGAAATTTTAATAAGCTACTTAAATCGAACCCAACACGTGTTATTTCTTGCTGACTTGCTTCAACCTTATGTTTAAATTCGATTAAAAATAAATCCCCTGTAGGTAGAACCAAATTTACATCCGCAGCGCGTTTACCACTTTCTCCAAAAAGTTCGTGTTCAAATGATATCCAGGCTCTTTGTAGCTGATCATGGCCTTGTCTTAATACTTCTTGTAATGTGCATTGCATGACATCAAATTCAATATTCCAAGCGAGTATCTGGGACTCACTCACAGACTGTGTCCATTCTAATGAGTTTACATACTGGATTAAGGTGTGAATAAATTCTTGTTTCTCTATATTAAGAAATTCTGACCAATATCCTGACCACCCCGAATTTTGTTTCATTTTACATCCTGCATTTTGACATTATATTTTATTAAAGTTTCCACCACCGGAATATCGGCTGCAGCCCAATCCAATGTATTAAGCTCACTATGATTTAACCAAGTTAATTGAATATGCTCGGTCAAATGCAGATCTCTAACCTCATAATCACAAATAAAGCAATGCATCATTAAATGAAAATCTGGATATGTATGTTCAACTGTGATCAATAATTCTTTAGGAATAATCCGTATATTCAGTTCTTCTAGTATCTCTCTTTGAATGGCTTGTTCTAAACTCTCATCGATTTCGACTTTTCCACCCGGAAATTCCCACTTGTAACTAACATAATCAAATTTAGCCTTACCTTTTTGAACAGCTAAAATTTTTTCATTTTTAATAATAATGGCTGCAACCACTTCAATCTTTTTCATTAAGCAGGATTCTCTAGTGCTAGGAGTTTAATTTTAGATAGAAGTTTAGTTTTATCTGCCTCTAAATCTAAAATATGCATACGTTTATGGCAGTTTGGGCAAAGAGCAACTGTGTTAGAAATCGTATCCTCTCCTCCTCGTGCTAACCAAACAATATGGTGTGTTTCTAAATATGGCATACTTTTTTTATCTCTAAAGGGTGCCGGCTGTTCACATAATTGGCATATGCCGCTGGCTAAGCGTTTAGCATATTCGACTACATACGCACTGCGCACATATTGTTGAACAGTCGTTTTATATGCATTACTTTTAGGATTACCTTCTAATGCCCGATGTTTGAGTTCATCCATAGATAGTTTTTTGGCTTGTTTCTGCTTATTTTCATGCCAAGTTTGTGCAGTTTTTTGATCAATGTAACGTTCGCAGGTTTTAAGCTGTAATGGAAAAATATAGACCTTTCTGATGTCGCCATTTAAATCCGGTTGCAACTCTATATATGGTTCATTTACTAATTCAACAGGTCCTAAAAAGGTATATTCATTTACCTTGAATTGTTCAAATAAAAAAACTTGAACTCCATTTGTACGAGACTGGTTTAATGTTCTATTTTGATTGAATTCGAGAGATTGATCTCCATTAAGCCCCATTCCTGTATAGAGCAAAATATCTGCATCCCATCGATCTTCGTAAATTGATGCTACATGACTCGAGATAATAATCAGGCTATTGGTTTTTTTGGCACGGCGCATCCCACCCGAGTTCCCACAACCAAAGACCTCATATAACTCAATATTTGTGAGTTTTTGACCAATACTGAGATTATCTATGTCTAACATTATCTTGAAAATTCCTTAAATTGCTATATCTAATAGAGTTCACTTTTTTGAACGCGTCGCTTTTTAATATCTTTTTCAAAGCAAGAAAAATATTTACTTACAGTCACTGGGTCAGTAAACAAGGCTTCCACCTGAGCATCAATATTTAGCACTCTATTACCTACTTAAAGCCCCGTATAAAACGTCTGAATAAAATTTCTGGTCTTATCCCACAGTTGGTTAAAGACATTTTTCCGTTCAAACAACTTCACTTTAAAGTTTGGTAAGTCTTTAAGCTCTTCTTTACGTGGCATACGCTGGGTATATTCGTAGTTCTCTAAAACAACCTTCATTTCGTCTGCTTTCAAGTTTTCTTCTGCACAGAGCTGCTGACAGGCCTGTTCCTTTTCTGCATCCCAAAACTGCTTAAAGGCTGCTTCTACGCTTTGTCCATTGAGCATTTTAGGTACATGCTGTTCAATGAACTTTTTAATCAGGTCCTGTTTGTCATAAAGGCTAATTTCACTACTGATTAAATCATGTACTTGTGCTTCATACTGTTGGCGTTTTTCAGGATTGCGACCACTGACTGCCAATTGCAACAGGTTAAGAATATAACCCACATTGACACGATCACTATGTAATAGCTCAAGCTGAAAATCGACATCATCCAATACAGAGACTTTGTTTTTCTGTGTCGTGCTTTTGACCTGCTGGCACAAATCACGATATTTGCCTTGGAAGTTTACAAACTCCTGTTTAACCAATTGGGTTTGGTCTTGGTCATATTCCACAAAGGTTTCAAGCTGGGCGTTGTAACGCATCACCTCACGAAAGGCTTTAATAAAGGCCAATTGCTCATCTTCAGTATATAAATCGTCGACTGCCTGATAATCAGGGGTGAGCATCAATAAGTGATCTAACGCCGTGTTGTACTGTTGTTGAATTTTCTCGAAGCTTGGAATTAACACAGTACTGTGTACATCCTGTTTATTAGAAAACATGGCTAAGGCAGCATCAGTGGCCTGTTTTAAGTTACGGAAGCAGACAATATTGCCAAACGGTTTATCGGCATTTAAGACACGGTTCGTGCGTGAAAAGGCTTGAATTAAACCATGATGCTTGAGGTTTTTATCGACATACAAGGTATTCAGTGGTTTTGAATCAAAACCTGTTAAGAACATATTCACGACCAGCAAAATATCAACTTTTTTATCTTTTACCTTTTGGGCAATATCTCGATAGTAAGCGTAGAACTGATCGCCTGAATTAAAATTAGTCTTAAATTTCTGATTATATTGCGTAATATAACGATCTAATTTGTCACGGCTAGATGGATTATATTGGCTTGGGATGTCCGTTGATTCTTCATCGAGTAAACCATTTTGTGCATCTTCATTCACACTACGTTCTTCGTTGGCTGCATAAGAGAAAATAGTGGCAATGGTTAAAGGCTGATAAGCTGGATTTTCGGCTTGTCGCTCGGCTTGTAACCGCTCAAAAATGTCATAGTATTGAATCAGGGTATCGACTGAGCTGACACAAAACATAGCGGTAAATTTGCGATTTTTGGTTTTGGTGTTATGCGTATCTAAAATATACGCTGCAATTTTTTCTAGGCGTTGCGGATGGTCAAGCAGTTCTTGCGTATCAATCCCTTCAACTTCTTCGCTCCGTTGCATGCCTGTGGCGGTAAACTTGCCTCGATAGTCAATCTGAAATGGCAATACGTTTTTGTCCCGAATGGCATCCACAATCACGTATTTGTGTAAACACTCATTAAACAAGTGCTTGGTCGTGAGCTTTAAACCAGCTTTGTTATGGCAGTTCTCTTCTAAAATCGGTGTTCCTGTAAAGCCAAACATTTGTGCATTTTGAAAGAACTTTTTAATGTTTTGATGGGTTTCACCAAACTGGCTACGATGGCATTCATCAAAAATAAATACCACTTTTTTATCTTTTAAATAGGCAATACTTTGCGCATAACGGTCACTATTAATGGCACGATTGAGCTTTTGAATGGTGGTCACAATCAGCTTGTCATGTTGCTGTGCCAGTTGATCGACTAAAATTTTGGTATTGCTGGTACTGTCTACACTATCAGCTTTAAAGGCATTAAATTCTTTGGCGGTTTGGGTATCTAAATCATTACGATCCACCACAAACAGCACTTTTTCTACATCAGGCATTTGCATAATAATTTGACTGGCTTTAAACGAGGTCAGGGTTTTGCCTGATCCTGTGGTATGCCAAATATAGCCATGCTGTGATGACTGCTGAACCTGTTGCACAATCGCTTGTACTGCATAAATTTGGTACGGACGCAGTACCATTAACGCTTTAGGGCTCATGGTTTCTAAAAGTACCATGTATTGGGTCATCATTTGGGTGATATGTGCAGGGGTTAAAAACACCTGTGCAAAGTCCACCACTTCATTGATGGGTTTATTGTCGATAGTTGCCCAAGGGAAGGTAAAAGCAAATTCTGTAGTAGTGTTGGCGTAATAGCGTGTATTAACTCCATTACTAATCACAAACAGCTGAATAAACTGAAACAGCCCTTGCCCTGCTGCATAAGCTGCACTGCTATAACGCTGAGTTTGATGAAAGGCCTCGGCTATTTCCATACCGCGTTTTTTCAGTTCAATTTGTACCAAGGGCAAGCCATTCACCAATAAGGTCACATCAAAACGGCTGGTATGGCCATTGATGGCTTTATGATCGATTTGGATTTGATTGCTAACTTGGTACGTGTTTTTGCTCGGATCAGCATTTAAAAAGTAAATGTGTTGACTACTGCCATCGTCAAATTTAACGGGGAATTTATCGCGTAGTTTTTGTGCCCGTTCAAAAATTGTGCCTGTGGTTAAAAAGCTAATAACTTGTTTCCACTCGCTTAGCGATAGAGGTTTTAAACCATTGGCATGTTCAATTTGGGTCTTTAGGTTTGACAGTAGTTGGGCTTCGTCTTGAATTTTAATACGCTGATAACCCAATGTTTGTAGCTGTGCAATAAGTGCATTTTCAAGTTGTTGTTCGCTTTGTACTGTCATTTTTCCCTCTAAATATAAACACTTGTTGCGTTTTTTAGCGTAATGTTTTTTCAATCTTATCTAATAAACTTGCTTTTTCAAGTATTAAACTTTCAATAGCCTCAAATGTTGGCTCAGTTACATACCAGTAGATACAAAACCAACGTTCGCCTTTATATTTTTGTATTTTACAATCCTGAGCATGGCGTTCATCTTGATCATAGTTCAAGATATTCAATGCTTGTCCTTCAAGCTCTTGAGGTAAATTGAGAATATAAGTGTTTACACCAAAGACTGTCTCACCGTTATCTTCATGAATATACAAAGTCGTATTACTGGTATTACCCCAAGCATGATTATAAAAACGGATCCCGCCCCATGACTCATATTTATTGTAGGAGTCATAGTTGTCGATCATGAGATTCAATTGCTGACTGATTTTTTCAACAACCTCTTTCATTGTATTGGTCTTGAGTTTCTGTAACTCTTGAATCTCTTGGTAATGATCAAAAATAAATTGCACACGGTTCATATCTAGGTTCTGTATTTTGTAATAGCTTTCAAGATGAAGTAAAAACTCACGAGCAAATAAATTCCACTTATTCATTGGACTATTCAGCATCTGCTCTGCCAAATATGGACGTACTGCATTCACCAATTGTTGATAGGAAATACCATACCAATTTCTAGCTTCACTTTTACCAGAAATACTCAGAATAAATCCTAGAATCTCTTTCCCTTTTGAACGAGACTTTGCATATTTCACATAGTCATGAAAGGGATTATTTTGATGGTGATAAATCTTTGCTTCAACAAGCAATAAATGTGTGTCAGTTTCTAGTATCAAATCAATACGATTACCGCTATGCGTTACACATTCACGCTCTAATCGTTCAATCTGACCCATTGAAACGTCTGTATCCTGCTTTAGTTCAGCCTGAACGACATCGGCAAAGCCTTTCCAAAAGACATCTCCCAACTCGTGAGATTCTTGAGAATTTAGGAAGAACTCCAATAGCTCAGTTGTTGGGTTTTCATAGTGGTTACGGATCGCCGTATCAAAGAATGTCTTTTCACGAGGCTGTTGTTTAAATTTTTTAGCTTGATCTAAAAGATGTTGATATTTAAAAAATAAGTCCATAGATTCTATTCATATTGTTTTTTAATTGAATCAAACTTTAAGACAATTTTTTGATCAGCAGGAATAATCTCTGTGTAATCTGTATTATATTTTTCCCCGAAATAGCTCACCTGAATTGGATAATATTTTCCATTATTATCAATCACCTGAATTTGACTATCAAAACTATAATGCAATGGAGAACCTTCTTCATGATTCCCACCATTATCTCCTGCCTTTTCAGCTACACCATAAGCGCCTATAAAATCATCTTCAGGTAAATGAATAACATTCCATGAGATTGAAGTTTCACCCGTACTGCTATAGCCACTTTGGTAAAAACTACCAATTAAGTTTTTTCCGATAGGTTGCATATTATTTAAAATTTCTTCGCGATCTAGGTGTACACGTCCATAACTACCACCAAATTCTTGGTCTTTATGTGTGATACTTACGACTTGATACTGACCATTTTTAAGTTTTTTAAAGGTATATAAATCAGCATTTCCAACACATGCATGACAACTCACAACACTGCCGTTATCCATGACCTGAACTTTTTCAATAATCACCAAGAAACGTGCATCACCTTCGACATTGCGATAGTTAATAATAGGATGCATCAATGCAACGGTATCCTCTCCAGACTCATTCGTTGCCCCTAGACCAATGAAATTCTCTGTTGCTAATTCATCTTCATTGACGTAGACATTACGCATATTATCTTTATAGAAAAGTCGCATAACTTCTTTAAAACTGAGCTCATTTAAACGAGCATCTACTAATTCTTGGCTCAGAAAACTAGATTTTCTAGATTCATTGGATTGTTCAGTCGTTTTGGGTTGAGGTGCTTCTTTTATAGTCGCCACGTTAGTATCTACATTTTTATTCTGATAGGACACATAACCAAACGCACCTGCGCCACCCAAAACAATACCAGCCACCCCAATTAACCATGGATTTTTCATTTCACCCTCTCATATTTTAATTTTCAAAATAGTATAAAAAGACCAAATTCTCTCAAGAATTTGGCTTTAAAAATTTAAACAAACATCAGCTTAACAAGCCAAATTAAACACGTTTAATTTCTACATTTTCCAGCTTGACCAGCCACAATATTTTTGGCAGATACAAGTTTAGATAGATCATGAAAACCAGCTTCTGCGTAGAACAGGTCATATCCTTGAATCGTCACCGTCGCCTTACCCTTTTGTGAGCAGTAGCCTCTTGGTAATTGCGCATTCAAATTGAGCTGTTTTCTTGCTGTTTCAAAGTTACTAAAACAAAAATACGGCTTACGTGTATCGCCATTTGGTCGAGGAATGAGTTTCGCCGTCGTAGCATCCGGTGTGAAACAAATGTTATCACTGTCATCAAATTCATCATTCGGGTTATACGACCTTGTATAGGTGCCCGTTAAAGTGACTTGTCCTTTATAGTATTTAAACTCATCGTCAGTTTTATATAGACTTAATCCAGATTTAGCGGTTGTCGTATTTGCAGTAGGCATTGGATTAGATACATATTGAATTGAATCTAAATCACAAAGAACCTTTGTTGTATGGTGGGCTGTTTCCGCTCTAAAGAGTTCAGCACATTTTACTTTTACAGCCTTACCTTCATTTTTAAACAGCGAAGAATAGACTTGGGAACTACCGCCCACAATTTGAATGAGCTTGGTTTTTACTAAACCTGCTTGACCATCTACATCTACTTGCTGATCAAGCGATACAGCAATTTGAATTTCTTTGGCAAATTCAGGATTAAAATGCTGACTTTTTATTTTTAATAACTTACCTGTTAATACAGCAGGCTCACCATAATAAAATGTCTGTGCTTGGCTGAACATAGGAACTAAAGCCAAAGTTGCGATGAATAGTTTTTTCATTTTCCACCCTCTATAAAATACAAAAAAGCCAAACCTCCCTATAAGATTTGGCTTAAAAAATTAAACAAACATCTGCTGTAACAAGCCTTTTTTCCACTGTTTCGCTTGTTCAATTTGCTGTGCCACGACTTCAATTTTTTGGTCAATGGCAGATAAGAAATTGGCGATTTTGGTTTGTTTTTCTAGACAAGGGACAAGTATTTCAATAGATGATAAATCTGAACTATTGATCGCAGGATAGCTTGTTCCTGTACAACGATTCATAACTTCATCTAAAAATGATTTTTCATGTAAAGAATAATAAATAAACTTAGAATTTAATTCGGTACGGATTTGAGCATAGCCTGTTGAAGCCACATATTGCCCATCTAAATTGAAATAGTAATTGTTTTGTTGATAAGGTCGAACCATTTGAAATAAGACATCACCTTTTGACAATAATCTTTGTGCTCGGCTTGGTGCCTCACTTAGAGTAATATTTTTTTCTAAAAGTAATTGACCTTTTTCTACACTTTCTAAATCAATGTAAATAAATTCATCAGGTAATTTTTTTACTTTAGGATTAATGTGAGCAACCTCTTTAAGCTCTTTTAAATCCCACTCCCCAAACTCACTACCATCATCCGCTTTAAAACGAATCTGCTGACTAAACAGCTTTTGCATCATCCCCTGTTTATATTGGCTCAGAAGTTCATATTTTTGGGTCAATTGGCTGATCTTTTCATCCACGGCGGAAAGGAAAGAAGCGATTTTGGTTTGTTCTTCTTTGGGTGGGTAATTGAACGGAGTTGTCTTCGCCTGCTCAATCGTAAAATGAGAAATTGTGCCAGTATGGGAAATGCTCTTTAAATACTCTCTAAATTTAGGGCTTACAAAAAAGTTATAAAGAAATGATCCTTCAATAATTCCTGATGACTTTAACCAAAGTAAATCGGCATCTTTAAAGTATAGAGGTTCATTATTAGGTACTAGATAAGGAATACCAATTGTTCCACCACCTGTGACTAACAAATCATCCTTTTGGATTTTTCCTGACTTTTTAGCAAGTTCTTCAAATAGCTCTAGAGAAATAAATGCTTTTTCATTTTCTTTACCTTTAAAAAAGGAAACAACATCACTTGTTCTATAAAAAGGAACTCCTGACTCTTGCCATTGATCTTTAAAAACACGGGAAGCTGATGAAATCCCTATCAATTCACCTAATAGTGAACTTTTCCAATTCCCATCAAACTCTTTAAACCGTAACTTAGGCGTAGCCATTACTTCACCTCCGCAAATGGTGAATCAATCCCTAACTCTTTACAGAAGTTCGCAATCACCGCATCGGTCTTTTGACTGTCTACTTCTAAGGCTTGAAGCTGTTTTGCAATTAAATCTAAATCAATCTCTGCTTCGGCTTCAAAGGTATCCACATAACGAGGAATGTTTAAATTAAAGTCGTTGTCTTTCACTTCCTGCAAAGTGGCCACTTTGGCATATTTCTCAATATTCTGACGGTTTTCAAATGCAGCAATAATATGGTCTAAATGCTCAGGCAATAACTTGTTTTGGGTCTTTTGCTTTTCAAACTCATTGCTGGCATCAATAAACAAAATATTATCTTTGTGCTCACGGTCTTTTTTCAGCACCAAAATACAGGTCGGAATAGACGTACCATAAAAAATATTAGCAGGTAGGCCAATAATGGTATCAATCACATTCATCTGCTCAATCAAGTACTGACGAATCACGCCTTCACTTGAACCACGGAATAAAACGCCGTGGGGCAAGACCACTGCCATCGTCCCGTTTTCATCTAAGTGATGAAGCATGTGCTGAACAAATGCCATATCCGCTTTTGAACTTGGTGCAAGTTTGCCATAACTGCTAAAACGCTCATCTTGTAAAAATAGCGGATCGGCTGACCATTTTGCAGAAAATGGAGGATTCGCCACCACGGCTTCAAAGCGTTTTTCTAAATGCTGCGGACGGATTAAAGTATCTTCTTGCTTAATGTCAAACTTGGCAAAATGCACATCATGCAGAATCATGTTCATACGTGCCAAGTTGTAGGTGGTACGGTTCATCTCTTGACCGTAAATCATGTCCACGTCTTGCACTTCACGTTTGACACGTAAAAGCAATGAACCTGAACCACACGTTGGGTCATAGACTGAACGTAAACGCGCTTTACCTTGCGTCACAATCTTGGCCAGCAAAGTCGAAACCGACTGTGGTGTATAAAACTCACCTGCTTTCTTGCCTGCACCAGAGGCAAACTCACCAATTAAGTATTCGTAAGCATCGCCCAATACATCTGATTCACTATTTGAAATATCAAAATCAATATCATCTAAATGACTGAGGACACGCGCCACTAATTCATTACGGTCATTCGCCGTGTTGCCCAGTTTGGTCGAATTTAAATCAAGGTCTTCAAATAGGTTGGCAAAGTCATCGGCAGATTCTGCACCTAAAGTACTTTGTTCAATGGCTTTTAAAGTGGCATTTAAGTCATCTAAAATAAACTCACCCTGACGACCACGTTCAGCTAAGCTATGAAACAATTGTTTTGGTGTCAGTGCATAACCCACTTCACTAATGGCATTCTGTTTAATGACTTTAATGTATTTCACATGCTCAGCATTATTTTCATCTAATTCTAAAAAGCCAATCTCTTCACCATCAAGTATTTCATTGGCGAAATTCACTGCTTTTTCAGACAAGTATTTAAAGAAGATAAAACCTAAAATGTAATCACGAAACTCATCAGCACCCATTTTGCCACGTAAAGTATTGGCAATATTCCACAGTTGTTTTTGTAATTGATGCAATTGTACTTGAGTCATTAAAGCGTACCCATGATTGGTCAAATGATTGAATGGGCGTAGTTTACATGAGATCTATTTTTCTATAGCCATACGGCGAAAAAAAATCCGTGTTGTATCACTAAAGTATTGCCGCTTTATGGTGCTGTTTTTTACTATGCCGCTTTGCCAAAATAACTATAAATCATTGTTATTTATTAATTTTAAAAACAGAATACTTTTTAAAAGCGGCATACCGTTTTTTGCAATCCGCCATCGTCTAAAAGTACCCTATAAAATTATAAATATTGAAGGATCAACGATTTCCCAGATCAAGATATGCATGTATTTGGCTTTAGCTCTCTTAACTCACAAAGATACTGATCAGCTTTTGTTATTTTTTAGGTGGACATGGTGGACAAAGTGGACACCATGAATGACGACTTCTCTCATGTCCACCTTGTCCACTTGATGTCCACCTTTATAAAATGAAATATCTTCAAAAAGTGGACATTATATTTTTATTCAAAAACAATAACTTAATTCAATAAAATACTTTTATGTCCACCTTGTCCACTTAGTTGTTTAGAAAATTAAAGATCTAACTGCTGCATGACTTCAATATTAAAATGCATCATCCGTGGTCGTGTGCCATCAGGTAAACAACTGCTACTCTTTTTAACATAGAGTGTTTTTCCTGCCTCACTAAAGCTTTGAATCCAGCCATGTTTAATCAACACCTTTTTGGCATAAGCTTCATTAAAGCCAATACACATTTCTTGTTTAAACATGGTTGGTGAAATCAAATAGCTTTTAGCCTCTGGATCATAGTAGCCAACACGATTATGAATCCTTGACTGTATGATTTCCCCATCCGCATGACGCCGCACCAGCAAAGATTCAAAGCGGCTTGTACCATGTGCCTCAAAAAAGCCTTTGATATGCTCTAACACTTTACGCTCTTCAAAATTCGAGCTATTTCCTAAGCTGTTTAACCATAAGCTAAAGCACTGGCCAAGAGCTGCTGAGGCACGACCTTGTTGCCAAGCGGTAATCCCTGCCTGTGTTGCAAGTTCTCCAGCAGCAGCAACCAAAGCAAAACGCCTTAATACACGTTGAGCTTGCCCATTTTTACAATGGGCATGCTGAGTAATAAACTGCTCAAATACAGCTTGTGCCTCTTCAATGACTGCACTTTTGTTTTTGGTCATAAACTCTAACCACTTATGACCTGCATGCCCATAATGTTGATTGGCTAAGCTATTGAGCTGATTGGCTAACGCTTGTGGCTCTTGGCCATCACTCAGTTGCTCAAATACACCATGGCCGTAACCTGCATCACTCGGCAAATGAGCAAAACGTAATAAAAGACCTGCATCTAATTCAATATTGCCACGTCTTAAATGCTCTTCTAAGGTGACTTCACCCGTTGAGCTATAAATCAAATTAAATTGCTTTAAATCTCGGTTTTTACCGACCTTGTTACTACGTGCCTTACCCTGTCCACCTGTTAGCATATAAATGATGTCGGATACTGCTTTGGGTGCTGCCTGACGTAGCTCATCAAGGTTTAAAAAATGGTCATTTCTGAGTTCAGCTTCATTTTCTAAAGCATTGTCTGTGGTACGCCATGATTTAGAAATATCCTTCGGGTTTCCCCAAATACTACATGCCGCTTTAGTAATGGTACTTTTACCATCAGTCGAGGAACCGTAAATATGAAACCCACCACTTTCTACGCCTAAAGGTTCAACCAACTGCCCAGAAAAAGCACAGGAAAAAGCTAAAACCGCTAAAGCATGCGGCTCAATTAAGCGACTTAACGCCTGCCACTCTGTAAAGCTCCCCTGCACACTGTAGGGATTTCTGCCTTCATGATGAAAGAGCAGCCCTTCAGCTTGAGTATCGCCATAAGTTTGCGTTGGTGTGACATAGTGATTGGTATGCCAGCCTGTACGTTCCACACAGCGAAAACGCTTTTGTATCGGATAAGCCTGAAGATATTGGATAAAAATCTGCTTTTTGGCATTCTGGCGTGGTGGCATAAGTCCATGGTTAGCAATCAGCCTTAAAGCATCTGTCGCTTCTCCCATAAAATACTCATAGGGAATCAACAAGGTATGCTCTTTCTGATCTTTATCCTTAAACTGGATTACTCTCTTCCAATTATCATTGCTAACACTTCGTGCTTCACCCAAGATCACAATAGGTGGCGAGATTAAAATAGGTTTCTTCTGTACTTCCCCATTTTCTAACTGTTGTTCTTTCATGTGTACCAAGCCATTTTGCAGAATATACACATGGTTATTCTCATCAAGTTTATATGGCTTGGCCAAATGTCCTTCAGGCAGCTGACTGATCGGAGGCAAACGCTGAATAGACTCATCTAAGAAGATTTGCACATCCTCAACAAGATCTTCTTTGTACAGCTCCACCAAATACTCAGTTTGAATTCCATCATCATCAATAATCAAATACTGATTTAGAAGGCGTAACGCTGTGTTTTTCTCCAAATCTTGAATATTCTCTCGTTTTATTTCTTCAGGTCTAACAGGCATATATAAATGACTATAGCCAGCTTCCTGCAATTGCTCGACAACAATGCGAATTTTCTCAAAATCAGCATTCTTTAACTTTGTTAGAGATGCAGTGCATAACGTAGGCAGTACAACAAGCACCACGGCGTAGTTGGTCTGTGCAACTTTAAAAAATGTTTCTAAATGATGCGTAACAATTACAGGCTGATCAGGCTGTAATTTTCCATAATATGCAAAACCTTTGGCATAGCCATCAGGTATCACTTGCACACGCTGTTGATCAGCCAATACAGCACATTGAATCAGCTCTAGTTGAGCATTGTAGATCGGTAAGATAAAAGGTCTGTCGTATTTAACGCCTTCAATATCAACAGAGCTTTGATCAATATAGATGGCTTGCTGTGGATTGCCAAAACGCTGAATAATTTCATGTTTGGTATATTCTAGGTGCTGTGGATTAAGTTGCTTAGAGTTTGCTAAAATAGATTTCGGATCGAAGGTGGTGGCATTAGTCATAATGTCACCGCCTTTTTATTTGCGTAATCGCTAGAAATAGGCACGATGAATTGTGCTCCTTGTAGTTTATAAGAAGCTTTGCCAATCACGACCAAATGATGGTGGCAAAGCTGAAAAGGGTTGGTCGACAGGACTACAAGGTTTCCCGCACACGCAAGCGTGTCCCTCTCCAGCTTCACCATAAAATGCGAACGCATAGAGATATTACGCACAATAACTCTGTTGAGTTGTACGCCTTGTAAGTTATAGCCGACCAAAGCTAATTCATCTGCTTTTTGATGAACGTGCTTAGCATATGCAGGTAAACCACAGCTTGCAAGAAGAATCACTGTGATAAACCATATAGAAACAAGTTTAATGACATTTAAAAGGATAGTTTTCAATCTATTAAACCTTAGCAAACTCAAGTTTTAGCTGAATTTTCTCATTTAGATCATTAATTTGTTTTTGCAGCTGAGGCTTCCTCACTTGCCCCTCATAACGCAATTTTCTACCAGCCATACTTGCCTCATAAGAAGCTAAGTTATATTCGTGACATAGTTGATTAAATTGGTTCCAAAGACCTATGGCTACATGCTCTAGAAGAGGTTGGTCATTTGGCAAACTAGTTGATGAAATCTGATAACAACTTGTGAGTAGCAAATTAATGTATGCAATTTTTTGAACATCATTTGATTTAATCCAAAAACTAGAATTTCTAAAACTCTCTACATCAAGTGGTAGACAAGGATAATTTTTTAAATCGAATACTTCAGGTACTAAAAAATTCATCAATTGACCTCCATCAAAGCCATTAGTTCTTTAATATTCCAACGTAATCTATTCCCAATTTTGATCGGCTGAATTGGACCTCTTCCATCCATAGCCCACTTTCGCAATGTCTGAGGTTTTAAACACAAAAATAGTGCTGCCTCATTAGTAGTCGCAAAACTTTTTTGTGCCGAAAACGGATTAATCTTCATAATTTAAAATCAACTCTCAAAAACTTTAATCCATTTTCTAGACCTAGCTAACATAGAGTAAAATGCTAATTTATATTAATATTTAGACTAGTTTTTTATTTTAAAATCAACAATATAAAATTTTTAGACTAGTTTAATTTTTTTAGACTAGTCTAAAGGTTAGTTTTTTTATTTTCTCAATTCTTTAGCCACTTCATCCCATCGATTTTTAAAATCATATTGACCAGGAAAAAGTTCTAAATAATCTTTGCGAGAAATTTTACTTTTGATTAAACTTTTCAGCCCTTTTTTGCCTTGAGTCGCTAAAGTAGCTAATTCAAGTTCTTCAGGTAATAACTCTTTATATAATTTTTTAATCAGATTAAGGCCTTGCTCTATACGTTGTTTTGATGGCATATCACTATTTTGTATATGCTTAAAATTGAATCTATTTACTATCTTACGGATATATCTTGCTTGGATAGAATACTTAGACAATTTATTGGCTAGTCCATCCCATTCAGCAACTGAAGAAAAATTTTCAAAATCAATCAGATCTACTTCTTCTATAAACTTATGATTACTAATCGTTTTATAAACTCCAATAGTTAACTCAATGGGTCTTTTTTCATTCTTGGCTTCACTATGTAACGCAATTAAAGCTTCTGAATACTCTTTTATTAAACGACTTTCATTCCAAGAATCTATTTCTTTGCCATACGCACTTGAAACCAACAAACGTATTGCATCAAAGCAACTGATTTCATCCATCAGTAAGCTAGCTTGATTAATTTTCTCTTTATGCTGATTGAGTCTAGATATTGCTCTTTCAAACTCTTTATTCGACTCGCTTAAATCTTTAATTAAATTCTCTGCTAAGCCTAAGCCATATATACTCATTTTATTTGCTACCTATTTGCTACCTTTTTTATAGACGAAAAAAAACCACTTACGATTAGTACACGTAAGTGGTTGTTTTATATGGTGGGCCCAGACAGACTTGAACTGTCGACCAACGGATTATGAGTCCGCTGCTCTAACCAACTGAGCTATAGGCCCTAATATTGCTATAAATGTTATATATCAACATCTTCCTAGCGCCAAGAATACTAACCAACAAAAATAGAAAAAACAAGTGTTTTCCATTTAATCGCATATTAAGCCAACAAGTTTTTATAGTTAAGTTTTTTTAATCTCATAAAAAATCCTAAGTCACCACGGAGTGAACTTAGGATTTAACAATTTATTAATACCTAAAAAGTATTAATATAAAAAATAATCTTTTTCCGCTATAAGTTCATCATCTTAAGCGATATGTTTAATTGAAATGCTATTTTTTGGCATTGGATAGATCATTTTACGGCTCAAAAGCTTCTCTTTACGCGATTCAAGGTAAAATTCGAGCATTGACCAACATACCACTAGCATAAAAACCACAAATGCCACGCTGAGCATAGACCATATTGTCATTAAGATTACTCCGTCATGAGGCTAAGTTGCACAAGATTAAGTATCGCGTACACTTCCATCTAAGACAAAAGTCTAATGGGTATTTCGACAGATGAAAAGATAGTTTTTAAGTCAATTAAGACTTAATTTGTCTTTTATTATTTATTATTCATATAAATAAATTTTCTTTTAGACATAAAAAGACTCAGTCTATAATTATTTATGTTTCTATTTGCAATTTTTAACAGCAAAACTTGACTCAACTTCTAAACAAGCAGAGAGTATGCGGCTGTTTTAAAAGCAAGCACTGTAATTGATCTATGTTAAAGAAATTTATTGGCAAAGCAGCATTTAAACTTTCAGGATGGCAGTATGAAGTCCAGCCCGATGTATTAGAAGATAAACAAGTCATTGTTGGTTTTGAACATACCTCAATTATGGATGGCGTGCTCTCGATTGCTCTGTTTCAAATCTACGACATTAAAATTCACACCCTCATCAAAAAAGAGCTATTTAAAGGGCCAATGAAGCCCATTTTAGAGGCCATGGGTGGTATTGCTGTAGACCGCAAAGCCAAAGGTAATGTGGTGCCGCAAATGGTGCAATATTTTAATGAGAATGAAAAATTTAATCTGGTGATTGCACCAGAGGCAACACGCGCGGCGCGTGGTGAAGCACGTCGTCCCATTCGCACTGGTTTTTGGCATATTGCGAAAGCAGCTAATGTCCCTATTGTGTGCATGTATGCCAACTCACTGACCAAACAAGGTGGTATTTTTGCCAAGATTTATCCTACTAATCTAGATGATGATCTTGAATTAATGCAAAAACTTTATAAACAACACACTGGCTTAGATATTGTGATTCCTAAGCGAAAAACTCGCGTATAAATGCGCAAAAACTACAAGTAAAGCCCTTTATCCCCAAAAAAGGCTTATGGTAGAATTCACCTCAATTTGATAGGCATAAGGCCAATCTACAAGGAGCATATTCGCATGGCGGGTCATTCCAAATGGGCGAACACAAAGCATCGTAAAGCAAAACAAGATGCGAGCCGCGCTAAAGTTTTCACAAAATTTATTCGTGAGATTGTCACAGCAGCGCGTCTAGGCGGTGGGGATGCTGCCTCTAACCCACGTTTACGTGCAGTGGTTGAAAAAGCATTAGTCGCAAACATGACACGTGACACCATCAACCGCGCCATTCAACGTGGTGTTGGTGGTGAAGAAAATGCTGATTTAAAAGAAGTCACTTACGAAGGTTATGGCGTAGGCGGTGTTGCAGTTATTGTTGAAACTATGACAGATAACTTAAACCGTACTGTACCAGACGTTCGTCATTGTTTCTCAAAAACGGATGGTAACTTAGGAACCAACGGTTCAGTGGCGTTCTTGTTCACAAAACGTGGTGAGATTACTTTTGAAGATGTTTCTTTAGAAGATCAAATCATGGAAGTGGCATTAGAAGCAGGTGCGGAAGACATCGAAGTGTCTGAAGATGATATTTTAGTCATTACCACACCAGAAAGCTTTGGTCAGGTTCAAGATGCGCTTGCAGCAGCAGGTTTAAAATCTGATAATGCAGAAGTGGTGATGAACCCATCAACCAAAGCTGAAATCACTGACGTTGAACAAGCGAAAAAAATCTTAAAAATGATTGATATGCTTGAAGACTTAGATGACGTACAAAACGTCTATACCAACGTTGAATTCTCAGATGATGTATTGGCACAGCTTGATGCTTAAACATTAAGCATGAATTAAAAACGCGCTGTTTGGCGCGTTTTTTTATGCTTAAGCTTTACTGAGTAAACCATGACAATTAAACACATTATATTCTTTAATCACAAAGCTTGAATGTAGCGCCACCACATGCTCAATTTTACCAATACGTTGCAATAAAACTTCACTGTAACTTTGCATATCTTTGGCCACTACTTCTACAATAAAATCAGCTGATTGCCCTGTCACTAAAAAAGCATTGATCACTTCTGGAATATCTTCAAGTTCCTCTAAAAATTTAGCAAAAGTATCTGAGTCATGCTTGCTTAAAGATACTTGCAATAACACATGCAAACTAAACCCTAATTTTTGATAGTTTAAATCGCGTTTGAGTTGGGTAATAATATTGGTATCAATCAATTGTTTAATGCGACGATGCACAGAACTGACCGATAAGTTAATGCGCTCTGAAAGTTCATTCAGGTTTACATCTTGGTGGGTTAGAATTTCGAGAATTTGTTTATCAAAGCGGTCAAGTTGCATCAGCTCATCCTAGTTTGTTGTGTTCTTGTACTGGATGATGCTGTGTAGAATCTTTGAGGGTGTCTGAGGAAAACTTAATGTGTTTACTTCAACAACTACACGTTTGTAACCTATAGCATGTGCCTATCAACTTCTGATCAATAGCGTCCTAAGTCGAATCGAGACCTTTTGGGTAAAGACAGCTTCACTTTATAAGTGTTTGTGCCTGTTACTCTTTTCGATCCCCATCACACCCTTGCTATATAGATTAGCAACATCCGTTTTAAATTATTTTCCTAAATTTAAAAAAATAAAAGATTTTTTGAAATTTTTTTGCATAAATCAAATTAAATTCGCAAAAAAATTCATACATCACCTTTAAAATACACTTTTCTATGCAACAAAGAGATATTTTTCGATATTTATTTCAACAAAAAAACTAAAAAAGCTTATATACCACGCCAATCGACTCGCGCACGGCGTTCAGTCGCATAGATACGCGCGACATATTGGCCAAGCGGTAATTGGCTTAAATAGTCACGGTATTCTAAGAACTCAGCCGAAAATGCCTCAGGGTGTTCAGTTTCCCAAGGCGTGCCCGCCATAGCTAAAATGGGTGCCAGCATACTACATACAGCAATATCAGCTAAACCTAAACGTGAACCCACCAAATATCGACCATGATTAGCAATCAATCTCTCGTTTAAAAGAGGAATGATTTGGTCAAGTTCTGCTTTAGATTGTGCCACCTTATTACTTTTCAATTGGTAGCCTTTAGACACTAACTTTTTGAGTAAAGGTTTGGTATATTTTTCAAACTGACGCAGATAGCCTTTTTCACCCATTAAAATCTCTACTGATTCATCGCTGCCTTGCAAGGCATGTGCCAACACCCAGCGCCGCACATGACGTCCCATCTCATTTGCCTGCGCATCAATGTCTAAGGCATGTTGACGTAAACTGCTCTCTAAAGACAATAAGCGATGCTCAGGATAATGTTCATCCAAATGCAAGGCAATTTGAGTACTGCCTGCAATCCAATGTTCAGCATCTTTTAAAATAGGTAACTTATTTTGCCCAGTTTTCAGTTGGGTAAAAGCACGGTGTACCCCCGGAATTAAATTGTGTGCCACATAATCCAGTTCTTTATGATCGAGCAACCAACGTGCTTTTTCACAAAAATGTGATAAAGGGAACTGGTAAAGTGTACGCATACAAACTCCACAAGAATTGCTGTTATTGGCAAGTAAATCAATCGGTCTTACTTTAAGCCATAATAAAAGCCAAAGACAATGCGATTTATGACCAAAGTGCAAACACACGATGGAAAAGCGTTTCAGCAAGTTGCATTTCATGACTTTAGCTTGGCTTTGATGTAAAATCAGCGCCAATTTTTAAATAACACTTTGTGAGTGATTTCATGGGTTTTAATTGTGGTATTGTTGGCTTACCCAACGTTGGTAAATCTACCCTGTTTAATGCATTAACTAAAGCTGCGATTGCTGCAGAGAACTTCCCATTTTGTACGATTGAACCCAACACTGGTATTGTGCCAGTACCCGACCCACGTCTTGATAAATTAACTGCTATTGTGAACCCACAACGTGTCATTCCCACCACCATGGAATTTGTTGACATTGCAGGTTTAGTGGCAGGTGCATCTAAAGGTGAAGGCCTAGGTAACCAATTCTTAGCTAACATTCGTGAAACAGATGCGATTGCACATGTGGTACGTTGTTTTGAAGATGAAAACGTGATTCACGTAAATGGTAAAATTGACCCATTAGACGATATTGCAACCATTAATACTGAACTTGCTTTAGCTGACCTTGAAACTGTAACGAAAGCAGTAACACGTTTAGCAAAATCAGCGAAAGGTGGCGACAAAGAAGCAGTTGCAACCAAAGCAGTCTTAGAAAAAATCTTACCTTTACTTGATGAAGGTAAACCAGCCCGCGCTGCCGATTTAGATGATGACGAACGTAAATTAGTACGTGGTTTTGGCTTACTCACTTTAAAACCAACCATGTACATTGCTAACGTGGCTGAAGATGGTTTTGAAAACAACCCTCATCTTGATGCAGTTAAAGCCTTAGCTGCTTCTGAAAATGCCATTGTGGTTCCACTTTGCAACCAAATTGAAGCTGAAATTTCATTGCTTGAAGACGAAGACCGTGCTGAGTTCTTAGAAGCAATGGATATGGAAGAACCTGGTCTAAACGTAGTGATTCGTGCCGGTTATGCACTTCTTGGCTTACAAACTTACTTTACTGCTGGTGTACAAGAAGTTCGCGCTTGGACGGTAAAAGTTGGTGCAACTGCGCCTCAAGCAGCAGGTGTGATTCACACTGACTTTGAAAAAGGTTTTATTCGTGCTGAATGTGTGGCTTACGATGATTTCGTACAATACAACGGTGAAGCCGGGGCCAAAGAAGCAGGTAAATGGCGTTTAGAAGGCAAGACTTATATCGTACAAGACGGTGATGTATTGCACTTCCGTTTTAACGTTTAAGTACTAATAAAAAAAGCCCCATAAATGGGGCTTTTTTTATTGTGTTGTTGTCCTTTTTCTAACTCAACTCGCTTTAATGAATCCCAACCAATTACCAAATAATAACGATAATTATTATCATTATATTTACTTTGTTTTTTTAATATCCTAAGCTTTGGCTTAACTTATCTTAAAACGGACTGACCATGGCTTATCAATTACCGGCCCTTGCTTATGCCTATGATGCTTTAGAACCCTATCTTGATACACAAACCATGCATATTCATCATACTAAACATCATCAAACTTATATTAATAACATTAATGCAGCCATTGAAGGCACACCATGGGAAAATTTGAGCGTAGAAGATTTACTCAAACGTGTGGATGAGCTACCTACTGAACTTAAGTACACAGTGATCAACAATGCAGGCGGTCATGCCAATCACAGCCTGTTTTGGCGCATTATGAGTCCACAAGGTGGTGGTGTAGCAACCGACGCGATTGCACAAGCGATTGAGCAACAGTTGGGTGGTTTTGAGGCTTTTAAAGATGCTTTTACGCGAGCGGCATTAACACGTTTTGGCAGTGGTTGGGCATGGCTATCCGTCACAGCAGATCGTAAAATTGTAGTCGAGAGTTCTGTCAATCAAGACTCTCCGCTCATGCATGGCCATACGCCGATTTTAGCTTTAGACGTCTGGGAGCACGCATACTATTTACACTATCAAAATCGCCGTCCTGAATATATTGCGGCATTTTATCAAGTGATTGATTGGGATGAAGTCAATAGTCGTTATTTAGCAGCAATCGCTTAATGCATACTCTGTCCTATCTGCTGCGTTTGGCCTTGGGCAGCACCATCTTAATGGCTGGCGCAGCGGTAGTGGTACAACAATTTTTCTAAGCACAGAAACACCCTCACTGTTGAGGCTTGGAAGCTGAGCATCTGTGCACCAATTTTATACCACATGCACACGATCGGTGCTTTATGAACGTAGTTGACACACATTCACATCATCAAAGCCATTGTGACACGGCGCAACTTCATTAGAATTTGACGCTAAACTGGCTCAATTTGCAGTTGCCAAACACGTACCTATACTTATCGCTAAAAACAATTTATTTAACATCAAATTGACCTCATATTCTGAAATTATAGATTTAAATTAGCTATATTTTAAATTTATTATAGATTATTTATCACATTAAGATAATACATACAAAACTACACTTATTGTTTTAAAATCTAATAAAAAATTTAAAGCACAAAAAAAGCGCAGTTTCAACTGCGCTTGAGCTGAAAAGAGAGCATTAAGAGACGTTTACGGCATTGCCCTTTTGCTTAGGATCGGTATTACCCAATTCAGGATGTTGCAGTGCATTGGCACACTGTTTTTTATCACGCTCATAATCCAATTGCTTTTGTGCAGCCGATGGCGCGTTATCTAAGGTCGTACGTGCCCAAATCTCTAAACTGGTCAGTGCTTTACGACATAAGGCATATTTACCTTCGGTCACTGAATCGGTCATTTTAACGTTAATGCGCCAATCAGTGCTGAGCTTACGTGCTGGTAAACGGACTTCACTTTCAAGACGTGAGCGCTCTTTGGCATAGACCAATCCATCAACTTGATTGATGAGTTGCCATGCTTGTTCAGCATAAGCAGTGGCATCGTTGCTGAGTTTAGGTGCAGCTTTAATCTCAGGCTTGGCTTGATCATCTTGAGCACAACCTTGTAGCAAGATGCTCCCACATAGCATAGACATTGCCATGAGATGTACAAATTTAAATGGCATTTGACTCACCTTAAAACATTTCGTCACTATGCTAGTGAATTCGCGTAGAATACTCAATCGTCT
Organism: Acinetobacter sp. CY17; assembly: GCF_059515825.1. Lineage (NCBI taxonomy): Bacteria > Pseudomonadati > Pseudomonadota > Gammaproteobacteria > Moraxellales > Moraxellaceae > Acinetobacter > Acinetobacter sp. CY17. Next base: position 194,373 of record NZ_JCAKMX010000002.1, on the reverse strand, counting down.
TTCTTTTAAGTTCCACTCCCCCACAAGGTGTGTCGTGTCTGAACCGCAATTATTGCCTGCGCAACCCGCAGGCTTTTGGCAAGGCGCCAAAGATAGCCAAGCCATTATTTGGACTTATTTACCCGTGTCTTTTGCTTTTGGCGTGTCTGCCACGCAATTTGGCTTTAGCGCATGGGAAGCCTTATTTTTATCCTGCTCTATGTATGCGGGTGCCAGTCAATTTTTAGTGGTTGCTTTACTCGGGAGTGGCACGTCGATTTGGATGACAGCCCTCACCGTGATTGCGCTTGATATTCGGCATCTCCTCTATGGCCCTGCCTTATATAACTTGATTGAAAATAAACTTAATTTAAAAAAGACTGCGGTTTGGGCTTGGGGACTCACCGATGAGGTGTTTGCTTCAGGGATGATCAAGCTGTCACAGCGTCGTCAAGAATGGTCAGAATCATGGATGCTGGGCTTGAGCTTATGTAGTTGGCTGTCTTGGGCAACAGGTTCGTTTTTAGGCGGCATGTTTGCCGATCAAGTCAGTCAAATGCCGCAATTTTTACAAGCAGCGCTCGATTTTCTATTACCTGCTTTATTCTTAAGTTTCTTATTGGCAGCTTTTGAACGCAAACATAGCTTTATTGTGGCGGTGACTCTGATTGTTTCTGCGATTGCCTGTTATTTCATTGATTTATCTGCTGCAATTTTTATTGGTATTAGTTCAGGTATTGTTGCAGGTCTATTTAAACATTATGTGTTAAAAAAACCAGATCCGGAGCACCAAGGAGATGCATTATGAATATTGAAATTATTCTGGTGGGCATTTTAGTGGGTATTGCCAATTTTGCCTCGCGCTTTGGGCCATTTTTTGTCATTCAAAAGTTTAAACAAGATGAGCAAAAACGTGGTGCGCTGTGGCTTAAAATCGCTTTAGGCAGTATTGGTATTGCAGCCATTAGTTCAATGCTGGTGGTGGCCACCTTGCCGCCCTTACTCGAAACACCCAATAAAAGCTTGGCTATGCTCATTGGTTTTATGGTGCTGACTGGAATTTATTTTAAATTTAGGCAAATTGTCGCTGCAACTTTAATCGCTGCGTTAACCTATGGTTTAATTTATACCTATTTCCCAGTGTAAATCAAAAGGAGCTTATGGCTCCTTTTTTTAGCATTTTTCATGGCATCTTTATCAAAAAATCTGTTGTTTAATATCATTATTTTAATTAACTATGCCCTTAAAAAAAGCATCAGTTCTGCTATGCTAAAAACTCAATCGTAAAGGATCATACACATGAGCATCACTATTGGTACGCCACTACAAACCTCAGCATATAAAGTTTTACTGTTAGGGTCTGGTGAACTGGGTAAAGAAGTCGTGATTTCCTTGCAACGTTTAGGCGTCGAAGTCCACGCTGCTGATCGTTATGCTGATGCACCTGCTATGCAAGTGGCTCATTTTAGCCATAGTTTAAATATGGCAGATCCTGAAGCGTTAAAAAATTTAATTGCTGAAGTTCAACCTCATTTAATTGTGCCTGAAATTGAAGCCATTGCCACAGAAGTATTGGTTGACATTGAAAATGCTGGCACAGCCACAGTCATTCCATCGGCTAAAGCGGTGAATCTGACCATGAACCGTGAAGGTATTCGTCGCTTAGCCGCAGAAGAACTCGGCTTACCCACCTCAGCTTATCGTTTTGCCAGCAGTTTAGACAGCTTCCGTGCAGCATGCGACGATATTGGTTATCCAAATTTTGTTAAACCCGTCATGTCATCTTCTGGGAAAGGCCAATCACGCGTCACTTCTTTTGAAGAGGTGGATGCGGCATGGGACTATGCGCAAACTGGAGGGCGTGTCAATCAAGGTACCGTGATTGTGGAGGCACAGATTGATTTTGATTTTGAAATCACTTTGCTTACCGTTCGTAGTAAAAACCCTGAAACGGGCGCCATTGAAACTGCTTACTGCGATCCGATTGGTCATCGCCAAGAATCTGGTGATTATGTTGAAAGTTGGCAACCGCAGCCTATGACTCAAGCCGCCTTAAATGAGGCCAAACAGATTGCACATAAAGTCACAACAGCTTTAGGTGGATGCGGTATTTTTGGCGTGGAACTATTTGTCAAAGGCGACAAAGTGTGGTTTAGTGAAGTATCACCACGTCCGCATGACACCGGTCTTGTCACCTTAGCATCACAGTTCCAAAGTGAATTTGAATTGCATGCCCGCGCTATTTTAGGTTTGCCTGTTAATACAGCGCGGCATAGTGTGGCAGCAAGTGCGGTGATTTATGCAGGTGTGGATGCGAAAAATCTGGCATTTTCTGGCTTAAATCTTGCTTTAGCACATCCCGACACAGACTTACGTCTGTTTGGTAAACCAGAAGGCTTTCAACGCCGTCGTATGGGTGTCGCCACTGCACGTGCAAAGAGCACAGAACAAGCACGTCAATTGGCTAAACACGCGGCGGATCAAGTCAGCGTTAAACAAAATTAAGCTTTCAATAATAACGGACCCTGTTCATGATCAATACGCTTCCTCTGCTCAAATACACCCACGATCACCATGATATTCAAGCCATTAACCAATGGCGCAGTGATGTAGAACAGCAGTTACAAGAGTGTCTAGAACAGGGTTACTCGATTCGCGATATTATTCGTACCCGCTCCGATTTAATTGATGAAGCATTAAAGTTTCTATGGCAACACGCTGAATTACAACACAGTGATTTAGGGTTATTTGCTGTAGGCGGCTATGGGCGCCGTGAGATGCTGCCCTATTCTGATGTCGATATCATGATTTTATCAGAAGATCAGATTAGCCCAGAGAATGAACAAAAAATCTCCACCTTTATTTCTTCGCTGTGGGATGTAGGTAATTTCAAACCCGGCATCAGCGTTCGTACTATTCATGATTGCGTCAATCAAGCCACCAGCGATTTGACCGTGGCCACCAGTTTAATTGAAGCACGTTTAATTGATGGCAATGAAAACTTGGCCAAATGGCCACGGCGCATTGTGTCACAAAGTTGGACCGATAAAACCTTCTTTGATGCCAAAATGCAAGAACAGCATAAGCGTTACGCTCAGCACAATAATACTGAAAGCAATTTAGAGCCCGACATTAAAAATGCACCCGGCGGTATTCGGGATATTAACCAAATTGGTTGGATCGCTAAACGTCATTTCCGGGTTAATCGTATTTATGATTTAGTGCATTTGGGCTTTATTTCCGAGTTTGAACTCGAAGTTTTAGAACAAGCGGAAATTTTCTTATGGGAAATTCGCCATTATTTACATCGTTTAACTAAACGCGATGAAAATCGTTTATTATTTGATTATCAACGTGAGATTGCCGCCAAATTTGGTTTTGTACGTGAAGAAGGTAAATCACCCAATTACCCTATCGAACAATTTATGAAGCAGTATTATCGTACTGCACAGCAGGTGTCGACTTTAAATGAAATGTTGCTGGCATATTTTAACGAGTCAGTAATCACCCCCCGTTTACCGCAATATGAGCGTCAAATTGTTGATATTAATGCCAACTTTAAGCTGGTCGATAACAAACTTGCAGTACAGCATCATAAAATTTTCTCAGAAAATCCTAGTGCTATTTTAGAAATTTTTTACTTACTGGCCAACCGTCCCGAAATTGAAGGTATTCGTGCACGCACCTTACGTCTATTAACCTTAGCCGCCAAAAGTATTGATCAAGACTTCCGTGATAACCCTGTACACCAAGCCTTGTTTATGTCCATCATTCGCTCGCCTTATCGTTTGTACGAAACTTTGGTCGCGATGAAACGTTATGGCGTATTAGGAAACTACATTCCCGCTTTTGGACAAATTACCGGGTTAATGCAATATGACCTATTTCATATTTATACCGTCGATGCACACACTTTATTACTCATTCGTAATTTAAACCGATTTAAAGAACCTGAATTTGCCAAAGATTTTCCTGTGGTCAGTTCAGTTTTCCAACGTTTGGCGCGTCGCGATATTGTCTACTTAGCTGCAATTTTCCATGACATTGCCAAAGGTCGAGGAGGTGATCACAGTGAACTTGGTGCCATAGATGCCATTGATTTTTGCCGTACCCATGGTTTTACCGAGCGCGAATGTAATCTAGTCGCTTGGCTAATTCAAAACCATTTACTCATGTCGATGACTGCGCAGAAAAAAGATATTTCTGATCCCGATGTGGTGCAAGAGTTTGCTGAAAAACTCGGAGATATGGAACATTTAGACTATTTATATACGCTGACTGTCGCCGATATCAATGCCACTAACCCAACGCTTTGGAATACTTGGCGTGCATCACTGATGCGTCAACTTTATACCCATGCACGTGATGTGATTCGTTCAGGGCTTGGTCGGCCAGTTGATTATCAAATGCTGATTGAAGATACCAAATTTAGCGCCAGCGAATTATTGGTTAATGACTTTGCCCTAGAGGACGTGGAAAAAGTCTGGCAAGAACTCGGCGATGAATATTTTATTAAAGAATCTGCCGATGAAATTGCTTGGCATACTCGTGCCATTTTACGCCATGGTAATAATCCAGCACCGTTGGTGTTATTACGCGCACATCGTAAATCTGCCCAAGATGCAGTACAAATCTTTATCTATACTCAAGATCAACCCAATCTATTTGCCACCACGGTTGCAGTGCTTGATCGTATGAATTTGGATGTTCAAGATGCACGGATTATTACTGCTAGTACTTCATTTAGTTTAGACACTTATGTGGTGCTTGATCGCTTTGGGAATTTACTCAGTGACCCTGAACGTGAAGCGACTGTGGTAAAGGCCTTAGTCAGCGCCTTAAGTCAATCCGATCAATATCCGGGTTTAATGCAGCGTCGCATTCCACGTCAGTTACGCCACTTTGATATTCAAAATACGGTTGATATTAGCTTTAACGCTGCTTTACAACAAAACATGGTAGAAATCTCTACCCTTGACCATCCTGGCTTATTGGCCAAGGTGGGTGGTTTATTCATGATGCAAGGTCTGGACATTCATTCCGCACGCATTGCGACCTTGGGCGAACGTGCCGAAGATATTTTCTTTGTCACTAAAAAAGATGGTCATGCCATGAGTGCCGAAGAAGCTCAAGTATTTGCCGAGCGCTTAAAAGCCGCGCTCGATCAAGCCTCGCATCAAGTCTGTAGCCAATCTTAATCTAAACTTATCGGTATCGCTTCTATGAACTCTAGTTTGTCACTACTGCACCCTTATCCATTTGAAAAGTTAAATCAGCTATTTACTGATGTGCAACCCGCAAATTTACCTCTCATTCCACTTTCAATTGGTGAGCCGAAGCACCCTGCACCTGAGTTTGTCAAACACGCGATTATTGAAAATTTTCAGCATTTATCTACTTATCCAAACAGTAAAGGCTTACCAGAATTACGCGAAAGTATTGCCAATTGGCTGACACGTCGTTTTGCTTTAAACAGCATCAGTGCTGATCACCATATTTTGCCGGTATCAGGTACACGTGAGGCAATCTTTTCTTTTGTACAAGCTTTGGTGAATCGCGCTGATGCACCTTATGTAGTCATGCCAAACCCGTTTTACCAAATTTATGAAGGAGCAACCTTACTTGCTGGGGCCAAACCATATTTTATAAATTCTACTGAAGACAATGGCTATTTAGGTGATTTTGATGCGGTCCCTGCCGAAGTTTGGCAAAACACAGCTTTGTTATTTGTATGTACACCGGGCAATCCAACAGGGGCTGTCCTCTCTAAAGAACAATTTAAAAAGTTAATCGCGCTCTCTGATCAATATGGTTTTGTAATTGCCTCAGATGAGTGCTACTCAGAATTATGGTTTGATCAGGCGCCTGTAGGTTTGTTAGAAGTCTGTGCAGAAATCGGTCGTGATGACTATAAAAACTGTGTGGTGTTTCACTCATTATCTAAACGCTCTAATTTACCAGGGATGCGTTCAGGTTTTGTAGCCGGGGATGCGGAGCTATTAAAACCGTATTTAAAGTTTCGTACCTATCACGGCGCTGCTATGCCAGTTCAACACCAATTGGCTTCTATTGCTGCTTGGAATGACGAAACACATGTTGAAGAAAACCGTATCCAATACCGCGCAAAGTTTGAACTTTTCCAGCAAGAATTAGGGCATCTATTAGACCTTAAAAAACCAGATGCAGGCTTTTACTATTGGTTAAAAGTCGATAATGACGAAACTTTTGCCAAAATGCTGATGGAAAAAGCCCATATTAAGGTCTTACCAGGGCGCTATTTATCTCGTGATACCCCAACCGGTAATCCTGGTGAAAACCACGTACGCTTAGCTTTAGTGGCTGATTTACAACAGTGCCAAGAAGCGATTGAGCGTTTAAAAGCCATACTTTAACACGCCAATGCATGTGTTTAGGAGTTGCTAATACTAAACTCATGCTCAAAGCTGTAAATCACATTACGATCCATCGTCGGAATGGATTCTAATTGCGCAGATGCCAAAGCTTGAACCACTTTGGCATCGAGCGCTTTAGACCCTGAACTTCTCAACACCTCAGCTTTAACAATACGACCGTCATCGGCAAGTACCACCAATTTTAATTTAATTGGATTTTTATAGCCTTTATAGTCACTGTCGCTAAATTCAATTTTGGGACGGTTCACCCAACCCACTTGATAATTTTTATTGTTTTGCTGCGCCTTTAATTTCTTTTCTAACGTCGGATCTGCTTTAGGTACATAGGGTTGTTGTTGCGTGGTGAGTAATAATTTTAATTCTTGTTCTAAGGCTGTATCTAAACTTTCAGGATCAGCCAAGCTCATCGTTGTGACACAACTGAGCAATGCGGCACTGAGCAATTGCTGTGTTCTATTCATAACGTATGGCTCCTCAATCTAGCAAAAATGAAGGCGATTTTATCAATCGCCTTCAACTTTTCTTATTGTAGCGCTTTTTCAATCTCTTCTTGTAGACTTTCAGGTTTGGTGGTTGGGGCAAAACGCTGAATAATTCGCCCATCACGTCCAATTAAGAATTTAGTAAAGTTCCATTTAATGCCATTACCCAATACCCCTTTACTGTTATTGGTTAAGTAGCGAAATACTGGATGCGCTTCGGGTCCCTTGACATTGACCTTGGCAAACATCGGGAAAGTTACACCGTAATTTTTTTTACAAAATGCGCCAATTTCACTATTCGTGCCAGGATCTTGTCCACCAAATTGGTTGCATGGAAAACCCAAAATCTCTAAACCTTGTTGTTGATATTGTTGGTAGAGTTTTTCTAGTCCTGAAAATTGTGGGGTAAAACCACATTTACTGGCAGTATTGACAATCAAAATGACTTTACCCGCATAAGCCGATAAAGACTGCTCCTGCCCATCTAACAACTCAGCTTGAAACTGATATATGTTGCTCATGGATATGTATCCTCATCATTTTTTTCATTTGTTTTTAATTCTAATGACGCAGAATTGACGCAATAGCGTAATCCAGTCGGCTCAGGACCATCATCAAAAACATGACCGAGATGTGCATCGCAATGATGACAAACAATCTCTGATCTGACCATGCCATGTGAGGTATCTACATGTTCTTCGATCGCACTTGGATGAATGCTGCGATAAAAGCTTGGCCACCCACAGCCACTGTCATATTTTGTTTCTGAACTAAATAGCGCTGTCCCACAACAGCGGCATACATAGGTCCCATCTTGTTTGGTATTCCAATATTTACCTGTAAATGCAGGCTCGGTTCCTTTTTGACGTGTGATGCGGAACTCTTCTGGTGATAACTCTCTTTGCCATTCGCGTTCCGTTTTACTGAGTTTTCCCATAGGTGCTTCCCTTTCTATCTTGCTATTTAAAATAGGATAATCCCATATTTACGTGATTCATTTTAAAAATTCTAGTGTTTATTTTCGATTTTACAAAAGATATATAATGGATAGTCAATATGACTTCGAAAGCAAAAAGTAAGCAAAATTAACAAAAATAAGTAAGCAAATTATCCATTAAATGCTTTTTTGTGAGCAAATTTAGTGATAGGCTTAATCCTATTCTTGCTCAGGATGAAAAAATGTCGCAAAAAAAAAGCGTGATTTTTAAAAATCTGCTCCCTGTGATTAAACAATATCAACAGGTCGGCTACACGCATGAAAAAATTGTTACCTTACTTCGAGATGAGCACGACCTAGATCTCGTAACAACTGAGACATTTAAAAGCTATTTATATCGTTATGCAAAAGTGACCCCCACGCTTTCAGAGACTATCACTATGTCCAATTCCAACACATTTGAAACCCGTCGCGAAATTAAAAAATCTTCTAAGCTCGAGCACGTATGCTACGACATTCGCGGCCCTGTGTTACGAGCGGCCAATGAGATGGAAGAAGCTGGTCATAAAATTATTAAACTCAATATTGGCAACCCTGCACCGTTTGGTTTTGAAGCTCCACAAGAGATTATTAATGATGTAGCTTTAAATCTGCCTAATGCCATTGGTTACACCGACTCCAAAGGGATTTTCCCAGCACGTAAAGCGATTTGTCAGTATTATCAACAAAAAGGTATTTTAGATATGCACGTTAATGACGTGTATGTGGGCAATGGTGTTTCTGAACTGATTGTGATGGCCATGCAAGGTCTATTGGATGATGGCGATGAAATGTTAGTGCCTATGCCAGATTATCCACTGTGGACTGCTGCGGTAAATTTATCTGGTGGAACGGCAATTCATTATAAATGTGATGAAGAAAACCATTGGTATCCTGATCTCGTAGATATGGAAAGTAAGATCACGCCAAATACGCGCGGTATTGTCATCATCAACCCCAACAACCCAACTGGTTCAGTTTATCCACGTCATGTCTTAGAGCAAATTGTCGCGTTAGCAAAAAAATATGATTTAATTTTATTTGCCGACGAAATTTACGACAAAATCGTCTATGACGGTATCGAACACGTTTCCGTCGCAGCGCTTGCAGGCGACCAGTTATGTATTTCATTTAACGGCTTGTCTAAATCCTATCGAATTGCTGGTTACCGTTCAGGTTGGATGGCAATTACAGGCGACCGCTCACGCGCAACCGACTATATCGAAGGTTTAGATATGTTGGCATCTATGCGTTTATGTGCCAACCATCAAGCGCAATATGCCATTCAAACCGCGCTTGGCGGTTATCAATCCATTAATGATTTGATCCGTCCGGGTGGCCGTTTATACGAACAACGTAATATCGCATGGGAAATGCTCAATGATATTCCGGGCGTATCATGTGTAAAACCAGAAGGCGCGATGTATTGCTTCCCCAAACTTGATCCAAATGTCTATCCAGTGCAAGATGATGAAAAATTGATGCTAGATTTCTTACGTGCCGAAAAAGTGTTATTGGTGCAAGGTACAGGCTTTAACTGGCCCACCCCAGATCATTTCCGTGTAGTGTTTTTACCTGCCGAAAATGAACTGCGTGAAGCTTTAACCCGTTTAGGACGCTTCCTTGCCAAAATGCGTTAATTGCGCCTTCAAAATTAAAAAGCCGTGCGATCTAGCACGGCTTTTTTTGATTTAAAGCATTATTGTAATGGATTACCAAATTCAGCCAAATAAGCTTGTCCTATAGCTTCTGAGCCTTTTAAGCTCAAATGGTCATCATCTTTATTGCGGTAAATCGGCCAGCCATTGATACTCGATTTACAACGATCAGCACGGCATAACACTTGCTTAGGATCAATAAGTTTAAGCTTTGGAAAATCGTGCTTCAGCTGCTGCACGATCCGATTAAACTCAGCTGCGACTTTTGCCTCACTTTGTTTAGAAAATTCACATGATAAGTTACGTCCTAAAATCTCAGCACGCATTTGACAATCGGCAGGTACTTGTTTGAGTTCTGGCACATCCAACAATAGCACCACTTGATCACTGGCTTGCTGTGCATTGGAAATGGCACGCTTTAAGCCTTGATATAAGATTTCACTGCGCTGCTCGTGCACTCCATCTTGAAGTTGTAAGGTATTGCCTAAATAAGCATGATAATAGCCAGTTAAAATCACCATTGGATAATGTTGCTGTGCGAGGTGCTGGGTAATGGCATCATTACGGGTTTTAAATGCTGCATTAATCTGCCACTGTGTGCCTTTACGCCCTAAACGCTCTACTTCGGGTAAATATAAGGTTGAGCTTTGCGCAACATCATAGCCACGTAAATCAGCAGCCTGAGCCCACACATCTAACATACCGCTGGCACTATTGGCATGTGAATCACCAATTAAAATAAAGTCTACGCTTGGTTTATCTACCCCTAAATGACATACCTCAGCTGAGGAAAATTGTGCTGCGCTTGGATAACCAATACATTTGCCACGTAAGCGATGGGCAAAACTATTTAAAGTGGCTAATTGTTGTTGCACCGTGGCAGAAAAACGCTGTGGAAAACCCGCCTGCTGTTGCACCACTTGCGCCGCAACGCTAAAACTCAGTGCTGGCACTAAAAACCCAACACTAATCACTTTCCATGCCGCCACATCAGCAAAACGCTTGCAAGCTTGCTCAATATAGCGATAAGTCAACCAAGCCAAGCCAATCACCACAGCCACTAACGCCAATTGGCTGGTTAAATGTTGCGGCAATAAGTAAAAACCCGAAAATACAATCAACGGCCAATGCCACAAATACAAGGGATAAGAAATTTTACCCAACCAAAGACTGACTGGATGACTCAACAGTGGATTGGCTGTGGCGTGTTGCTGCCCACAATAAATAATGACAGCCGTTGCTAAGCACGGAATCAAGGCCATCATACCTGGGAAAATAGTATTTTTATCAAAATAAAAGCTACATAAGCCCAACACCAGTAAAGCGGCATAAACCAACACTTGCCCCAAGCGCCGCGGCCATTGCAAGCGAGGTAAAAATACCAACAATGCACCCAACATTAATTCAAAAGCACGAACAGGCATGCTGTAATAGGCTTTCTCTGCATTTAACTGTAATTGCTGATGAGCATAATACAGTGAGGTGAGAATCCCCACAGTAATCAGTGCTAACAGATATTTTTGTCTGTTCGCTTTAAACAACAACAGTAAAATCAGTGGCCAAAAAATATAAAACTGCTCTTCTACCGCAAGTGACCACAGATGCAATAAAGGAATGCTATCAACACTTTGGCTAAAATAATCGCCTACCTCCTTACTCATATAGAAATTTGCCATAAAAAAAGTCCCGTGTAAGGCACTTTGGGCATATTTCATCAGCTCATCAGGTAGCATTACTTGCCAAGCTAAAACACTCACCACACTGAGTACAGTAAAATAAGCAGGGGCTAAACGAAGCACCCGCTTTTTATAAAATTTGGCGATAGAAAAACGCTGGGCTGCGAGGTCCTTGACTAAAATCGAGCTAATCAAATAACCTGAAATCACAAAGAAAATATCAACCCCAATATAACCACCAGCAAACCACGACCAGCCCAAATGATTAAATAACACCAACAACACAGCAATGGCGCGTAGGCCATCAATATCCGCGCGATATGCAACACTCATAATGACAATAGGGAGAAAAAAAACGTTGCTAGTCTACGCCTTTTTACCCAAAAGACGTAGTCTGTTGCTAATCTGTGCGTAAATGATGCGATTGATTCGCGTATCTAAGGCAAATCTCTCTAAACCTTAAAGTAACAACCTGTGTGAGAACAATATGGATTATAAAGTTCATCTTTTAGATGTAAAAAACCCGCTACAAAACTACATTTGGCTACTTGAGCATATTCCATCAAAACAAGCCATTGTCGTCGATCCAACCGAAGCCCAATTGATCACAGATTTTTGTCAGCAACATGCCCTTGAGCTCAAACAAATTTGGCTCACCCACTGGCATAAAGATCATATTGGTGGGGTGCCTGAATTGATCACTCAAGGTGGCATTGAAATTTATGGGCCGCGTGATGAACTGAGTAAGATTCCATGTGTTAGCCACCCACTCCAACATGAACAGCAATTTCAATTTCATGATTTAACAATTGATGTGATTGCCGTACCAGGGCACACTTTGGGTCATATTGTCTATTATATTCAAGACCTACAAAGCTTATTCTGTGGCGATACTCTATTTGCGATGGGCTGTGGACGCGTGTTTGAGGGTACTTTTGAGCAAATGTATCACTCATTAAATCGCCTAGCAGCCCTGCCAAGCGAGACTTTGGTGTACTGTACCCATGAATACACCCTTTCTAATGCGAAATTCGCACTACAGGTTGAACCTGACACTCTTGCCATCCAAAACCGTCTAGCAGAGGTAGAGCAATTACGTGCACAAGGTTTAGCCACCCTACCCAGCTCAATTAAACAAGAACTTGCTACCAACCCTTTTTTACGTGCCAACAGTTTGGCGGAATTTCAACGTCTACGCGAACTGAAAGACCAGTTTTAAAAAAATAAGCCCTAAACTTAGGGCTTATTTTTATAAGATTTGATGTGTTTTAGCATATTCATCTAATTGGGCTTGGCTCACCACCTGACACTGCTGCATGGCATCTACACGCACCAATAACAAACCACCTAATGCAGGTTGATAACGACGTGCACTGCCAAAAGGCGTATAGACGACTTTGGATTGTTCGGTAAAATATAACCAATCTTCATGCCCAATAAGCACCGCAACAGGCTCAAGCGCCTGTTGTTGCATGGCTTGGATTTGCTGTTGTACCTGCTGTTCAATGCTTTGCATCACGTTGTATTATCCAAATGAATGTTGGCTGTATTATAACTTTCTACTTTCAAAAATAGTGAATCTTTTCAAGCTGAAGATAAGTTATAACTCTTTAGCTTGATTCATTTTTTATTGTTATCATAGCAATCCTAATCAACTTTTAGATTAAGCACATTGTTTTGGTCTTAAAGCGCCCTTGCTCAGCTTAGGATATTTTAGGTAAGCTAAATTACAGTTGACTTAGCCATCAGCACGACTTGATCGCACGATAGACAACATTGAAGTTTGCTCAATATGATGCATATTTAATTAATTTAATAAAATGTTTCATATTTTTTAAAGCTTAAATAATGAGTCAAAATTTACGTTCTTGATGCACTAATTTTTTAAAGATTAAGATTATACTAAACTACTTTTTTTAACTTTAAATAAAGTTATTCATGTTAAAGCACAGAAATTAAAATTTTATATCATTACAATCAATGTCTTATATAAATTAACACAATCAATGCTCAGCATTAATTTTGATTATTTTATCTACAATTTAATATCCCTCCTTAATCCAATTTTCCAGCAAAATAATAGGCCTATTTAAAACAAAGAAATTATGTTTCAAATATTATTTAACAGAAAAATACAAATTTCCCCTTTAAAAATTTCATCTGCATCCCTATTAATATTATTAAGTCACAGACAAGATATACAGGAGTTCTCTCGTGAAAAAAGTAGTTAAGGCAAAAAATTTAACAGCATTTCGTATTTGGTTAGAAAAATTGGGGTATTCAGTCAAAACTTTAGCGGATAACCGAGGTTTTACCTTTAGCTTTAAAAAAGAGTATGGTTTAGTCACTTGTGATCTTGCTGGTAATGCCTTAGCACTACAGCTTGGGGAAGAATTCGAGGACCATTTAAAAGCTTAACCTGCTACCCTCACGTTTATTAAGAGAACCTCATTGAGTTGCCATTGCACTTCAATGAAAGCCCCATACATGGGGCTTTTTTATTATGTGTTAAATTTTAGGCAATAAAAAAGCAAGGTCTTAAACCTTGCTTCAATATGATGGTGGGGACGGAGAGACTCGAACTCTCACACCTCGCGGCGCTGGAACCTAAATCCAGTGCGTCTACCAATTTCGCCACGTCCCCATCAGGGTGCTAACATCGTGTTAGACTTTAAGTTGGCAGAGGATCAAGGACTCGAACCTTGACGAACGGTTTTGGAGACCGTCATGCTACCATTACACCAATCCTCTACTTCGGCCATTTTACTCAATTACTCAAGTAAATTGGTGGGGACGGAGAGACTCGAACTCTCACACCTCGCGGCGCTGGAACCTAAATCCAGTGCGTCTACCAATTTCGCCACGTCCCCGATGGCTGTGTATATTATAGAGATCATTTTTCAATGACAAGTACTTTTTTAAAATAAAGTGCTTAACTGCTTAAATATAGAGCAAAGCTCGTGTTTTTTAGCATTTTATCTGCTCAATTGCCTGCTTTACTGTCTTAATATCTGCAAAACGTGCAGCTTTAAGCTTGGCCGTTAAGCCCAATATTGGTTCTAAGAAACACTGATAGGCCTGTGGCAGCTCAATCCGTAAGTGCTGACAATGTAAATAAGCCCAATCCGTATAACTAGATGCACTCAAACGCTGACCACTGAGCCATTCATACAGAATAATCCCTAAAGCATACAAATCAGTTTGTAAGCTTTTTGCCTCAGCATGAAATAATTCAGGTGCCATATAGCGCGGTGTCGCACTTAGCTTTTGATCTGGCGTCGCAATCGCCTGTACATGTTCAAAATCTAACAGCTTCAGGTGGCCCTGCCACTGCACAAAATGCTCATGCTTAAGGTCAGCATGAATAAAGCCGTGTTGAGCCAGCTCCTCCATACAACTCAGCATGCTTAATATTTTCATTTTAATCTCATTCGCAGTTAAATCTTCAACTGGTACAAGCCATGGCGTAGCATGGGGCAACATAAAACTGGTATAAGTTTGCTTAAACTCTAATTGCTGTGTGAGATCAACATATTGAATAGGCAATAGACAATTTAAGTGAGAATTACCCCTATAAAATTCAACTTCACGAAGATAATGTTGCTCTACACTCGGATGCACTTCTTTATATTGCACCTTGAGCCAGTACAACTTATGCTGCACTTGAATTTGATACAGCCTACGCCCAAAAGTTAAGCTTCGTGATTTTGTCCTTAACTGCCAGTTGGCCTGTGGTAAATCCTGCACATTAAACTGCAATGTATTCTGCTTGGGCATGCTGCTGTGGGTCTTTTTGAAAATTTAACAGCTCTAAACAGTGCTGAATGGTTTTACCGATACGTGCATGCGTTTCAATGGCCGAAATTTTTGGCCATGTGGCCCGCTCTCCCTCACGCTGTAATAGTTTAAACAAATGCGGCCGTGGGTTTTGCATTAAATAATAATAATGACGCAAACTATAATGTCCAAAAATATTTAAATCCCCATAATAGCGCTGATCAATCACACCATAACTATGATCTAAAACACGGCGCACAGCAGGCACACTGCCCATACGCTCACGGGTAAAATCGAGTACACCACGGGTCAGCACCTTGCCTTGACGGCGAATAATACGTTCTGGCCAACTAATAATATCTTTACGATAGCGCTCTGCATCAGTCTGCATAAACGGTACCACATGCGGATTGGTTTGACTGGCAATGGTATAATTAATGTTATATAGCCTTGCCATTTTTTCTTGTGGGAAATCACTGCGCACGCTGCCATCCACCCAACGTGTACTGGCCATATAGGGGGTATGCTGGCCATCGTAGCGTTTACTGGTGAGTTTAACAGGTGGGAATAAAATCGGTACAGCACAAGAAGCCAATACCGCACTCCAGACCAATAAATCAGGTGAAGTAAGATTATTCATAATTCGTGCATCTTGTGAGGCATCATAAGGTGCAACTGCAACATTAATATGTAAACCTGAATTCTTATAAGCCTCTTCAAAGCTAACATCCCCCATATTACTGACTAAAAATTTTTTTAAATGTTTTACATCAGCAATGCCGCCTTTACCACGCAAAATCTGCCCCAATTTGCGAAACTTAAATGCTTCACTCATTAAATGCTCCCCACTTAATACATCAAGTATTTCAGTAGGTTTACTTAATCCAATCATAGACGTGACTATTGCACCTGCACTTGAACCCGACAACACTTTAGGCATAAGATCTTGTTCAAGTAGCGCCTTACATACACCAGTATGAAATAAACCTAAGGTGGAGCCACCAGAGAACATCAAGGCGGGTTGACCATAAGCTTGCTGAGCATGCTGAAAAAACTCAATTTTTTCTGTACGACTTAGCTCAGTACACGCATCCGAGGCAATAAAAGCTAAACTTTGACTCACCTCTTCAATATAATCCTCAATAATACGTTTGGTACCTACATAAGTCGCACTAAACAACAGCGGATGGGCAATATTAGCCACATCATAAGTTAAACCTTCACGTAATATATAGATTAAGTCACGGCAGCGCTGCAGACTGCGGTAGCGTTTAAGCATGGTTAAACGGTAAGCAATGACCTCTGCGTCAAAATAAGGTGAGCAGTTATCATATTTCCATTCTTGGGCACCAGAAGCCTCATCAATTTTTAAGGCGATTGCTTTCCACTCTTCATAACTGTCTGCATGTTCAAGTTGCTGTTTCAGTTGTTTAATCCGATACACCTGATGCGATTGGCCACGCTGTATAAATTCTTGAAACAACATAAACACTCCCTACCACGTCGCAACACTGCACACGCTTTTTTATAATGGCTATTGCCCAATTGTATTAGTAAATCTGAGTCAGTTGATATAGAGTTTTGCTTATATTTTAGCGACCTTTACTTTACAACTATGTCTAGCATTCAACTCTCTGATTCTGTCCTACAAAGTTTAAATCAAGTTTTACAGCAATTGCAGCAATTCTTGCCTGCTGTAAAGCAAGCCCCTGATTTTTCTTATACTGCATTTAAATGGCAAAATGGTGAACTCAAAGGCATTACTCACCCACGTCAAATGCAGCTTGAAGATTTAAAAGGGATTGACCGTCAAAAGCAAAAAGTGGTGCAAAACACCTTACAATTTTTACAAGGGTTGCCTGCTAATGATGTCTTACTCACTGGCTCACGCGGCACGGGTAAATCCTCAATTGTGCGGGCACTCCTAACTGAATATAGCAGCCAAGGTTTACGTCTCATTGAAATTGAGCGTGATGACTTACGTGACCTGCCTTTAATTCAGGCTTTAATTCAAGATCGTCCTGAAAAGTTTATTGTGTATTGTGATGATTTAGCCTTTAACGCAGAAGATGAAAATTACCGTAGTTTAAAAAGTGTTTTAGATGGTTCTTTACAATCAGGTTCAAGTAATTTTGTAATTTATGCCACCAGTAACCGTCGTCATTTGTTACCTGAATTTATGCATGAGAATACACCAGTATTGAAAGCAGATGTTCCTCAGCACCATGAGTTGCATCCGCAAGAAGCAATTGAAGAGAAAATTTCATTGTCAGATCGTTTTGGTTTGTGGTTGTCTTTTTATCCAATGGATCAAAATTTATACTTAGAGATTGTGGAGCATTATTTACAGCGAGCCGATATGACTATGACTGCAGAGGCACGCGCTGAAGCTTTACGTTGGTGTCAAAGTCGTGGGCAGCGTTCAGGTCGTTCAGCGTATCAGTTTTCTAAACATTGGATTGGTTCGCAGCAACTCGCACAGCAATGAGATAAAATCGCCTATATATTTCACTAAACCAATATACAAAAGAAGAGGCTCCTGTCTCTTCTTTAAAGATAACAAGACTATGCATACCAGAATAACAATACTCACATACACTCCTGAAATTAAACACTTCATTGAACAGAATGAATTTCTATATCAACACTCTGTAAAGAGAATATTAAGAAACTTTGATCACATAGAACGTGAAACAGATGAGTTTCTAGGGGAATATACTACTTCTTGTTTAGCACACCTTGCTCACGAAGAAGATCATTCAATTTTTATTGATATGTCACAGCAAATATATGAGGACTCATTTAATGAAGCCTATCAGTTTTATGACTTGATCAGCGATATGAAAAAAGATGTGTATCTCAATACATTAGCTTTATTTTTTCACCATTGGGATAAGACTTTCCGTAAATGGCTAATCAAAGAGCTGAACATTTATAATTTTTGGGAAAAATCTAAGGATAGTATATGGGATTTGAGTCTTAACCAGATAATGAGTTTGTGTGAAGTATTTGGATGGGAAATCAAGGCAGCTGAATATTCAGAAAAATTAATGACATTACAATATATTGTAAACGTTTATAAACATGGCGATGGTCAATCGTTGGAAAAGTTAAAACAACAAAACCCTGAGTATCTTGATGCAAATTTTGTAGATGATGTCTTCGAAAGACATTACATTGATTATCGTGATCTAAACGTCAATATCCAACATATTAAAGCTTTTTCTGCGTCTATTTCAAATTTTTGGATAAATATGCCTCATCTATTAAAAGGCAATTTTAATGAAGTAAGTGATCATTTAAAATCTGAAAGACAAAATAAAGAAAGAGGCTAAATGCCTCTTTTTTAATCCGCAAAGCTTATGCTTGACTTGGATTGGTTAATTCCGTCATCGGCCAACGTGGTGTTGTGGTGACCGCTAAACCATCATTTTGACCTGCTTTTAAACGTTGATAACCCGCAAAGGCAATCATGGCACCGTTATCAGTACATAATGCAGGCTCTGCATAATACACAGATGCGCGAATCTTGGCTAAGTCGGCTTCTAAACGCTCACGTAAACGCTTATTGGCACTCACCCCACCTGCAATGACCAATCGTTTTAAACTCGTTTGCTTCAGTGCCTTGACTGACTTTTTGACTAATGTATCTACAATCGCTTCTTGGAAGCTTGCAGCAATATCTGCATCACGGTTTTCGTCACCCAACTTTTTCATTTGTACCGAAACAGCTGTTTTTAAACCACTAAATGAAAAAGTTAAATCTTGGTGCAACATTGGACGTGGGAATGCAAACGCATTTGGATCGCCATGTTCTGCCAATTTAGAAATGTTTGGTCCACCTGGATAAGGTAGACCCATCATTTTCGCGACTTTATCAAAGGCTTCACCTGCCGCATCGTCAATCGATTCACCTAAAAGCTCGTATTGACCAATACCATAAGCCGCCATCAACTGCGAATGCCCACCTGAAACCAACAGTGCTACAAACGGAAATTCTGGCGGTGTTTCTGATAACAATGGCGCCAGCATATGTCCTTCCATATGATGCACACCTATCGCAGGCTTATTTAAGGCAAATGCCAAGGTTCGACCAAACAACGCACCCGTCATGAGTGCACCCATCAGACCTGGACCACGGGTATATGCCACCGCATCAATTTCTAATTTTTTCACCCCTGAATCTACCAATAACTGATTCATGAGCGGAATTAATTTACGTACATGGTCACGCGATGCTAGCTCAGGAACTACCCCACCGTACTCGGCATGCAGTTTAATCTGGCTGTATAGCACCTGACCGCGTAATCCTTGCTCACTGTCATACAATGCCAGTCCAGTCTCATCACACGAAGTTTCTAAGCCTAAAACGATCATTAAACTGCCTATAACCTATATCAAATCAAATGCAAGCGTATTATAGACTTGTGGTATGAGATGTAAATGAGTAAAATATTGTCCTTCACTTGTGATCTTAGGCAATTTCGCCTCTGATCTTATCCATAACTTAATTGAGGATTCTTCATGCCACAAGTTAAATTGAAAGAAGGCGAACCAGTAGACGTAGCTATCCGTCGTTTTAAACGTTCTTGCGAAAAAGCGGGTGTTTTAGCTGACGTTCGTAAACGTGAATTCTACGAGAAACCAACTCAAGAACGTAAGCGCAAAAAAGCTGCTGCTGTTAAACGCTACCAAAAGAAATTGGCGCGTGAATCAGTACGTACAACTCGCCTTTACTAATTAATTTGTGATTACTGCCTGGATATAATAATGACTACTTTAAAAAGCCAAATCTCTGAAGTTTTAAAAGCAACAATGCGTGCTAAAGAAATGAATAAGTTGACGGTGATCCGTGGTCTGCAGGCAGCAATTAAGCAAATCGAAGTCGATGATCGCGTTGAACTTGACGACGCGCAAGTTCTTGCGGTCATTGAAAAGCAAATCAAACAACGTAAAGAGTCGGTGAAAGCCTTTTTAGGCGCGAACCGCGAAGATTTAGCTAGTAAAGAACAAGCCGAAATTGAAGTGTTATCGCAATTTCTACCAGAAGCTATGACTGAGGATGAGCTTGATTCCCTTATTGCGCAAACCATCGAAGCGCAGCAAGCGACTAGCATGAAAGATATGGGTAAGGTGATGAATTCTCTGCGTCCGCTCATAGCCGGACGCGCCGATCCTGCACAAGTATCTGCCAAAATTAAAGCAAAACTTGCTTAAAACTGATTTTTGAGATCGACGTTGCTTGAACTGCCTTATCACTTAAGACAGTTCACGCCAAATATTATTTTAATTGGCATTTCACGCCATATTGCGCCAGCGTCTGCATTTCTCGCTTTGACAGCACTTCATTAATCACATCTGCCTTAGTATAGGCCTTCTGACTTCTAAAAATATCTAAATTTTGCTCTACTGCTGTATATAAATCATCGACATAGTCCTGCACAAGCTGACAGTATTGCTGTTGTTGTTGAATACTAAATGCCTGCTGCTGTGGATCAAGCGCATTAAAGAAACTACGGCTATTTTTTTGAAATTGACTATTGGCCATACCCACCATTTTTACATATTGTTCTACACTGCCCGCCATACTGGCTGTACTAATCCCCAACAGCAATATGCTGCTCAACATGAATTTATTCATAAGTCTCTTAACGTTATACTGATTAAAATACTGCTCAAACATTGTAAATCTTCTGTGTTTACTGTCTAGCTTAGGGTGCTTAAGCTTTCAGCAGTTAAATTTTCATCCGATGTTCCTTTTGCATTTGCTCCAAACGCGTTTTAATCGTCAAAGATAAAACTTGATTATCCTTGGCTAAGCGTTGTGCTTGTAATAAAGATTTTATGCCATTTTCTTCTAAACCCGACCAATATTCTGCTTCAGCGCGATAACGCAATACATTGACACTGCGTATCGGCGAAGCTTTATCAGCATCTGCAATACGTTGTAACAATTGCCACGCATAAACATCACGCGCATTGCTTTTAACAAAATGCTTCAAAATCCGCTCAGCGTCATGAAGTTGTCCAGCACGAATTAAAACTTCAGCATGTTTATAATTTAAAGCTCGATTTTCCGGCATAATTGCAGCGGGTGATTGAATTGTTTTGAGGGCTAAAGTGATCTTGTTTTGCCCTAAGTAAACGTCTGTTTGTAAAAGCAGAGATAAATTATGCAGCCGCTGTTGTGGTTTTAATTGATTTAAGATGTTTTGCGCGTGATTGAACTCGCCTTTTTCTATATAAAAAGCTGCAAGTGCCAACTGCGGGGCTAATCTTTTCGCATCTGCTGCCATGGTTTTTAATTGCTGCTCATTGGCTTGTTTAGACATCACCATGCTATATAAACGCATGATCTCAAAGTCTTCATCATACAAACTGCTGTTCACTTTCGGCATCTGGTTGGCACGTAAGCGGGCTTCACTCATACGTTCTGTGGTTAAAGGATGAGTCAGCCAGAAATCAGGCATAAAGCTTAAACGACTAGTCGCACGGTGCATGGTCTCAAAAAAATCAGCCATACTTTGCGGGTTATAGCCTGCACTGTACATCAATTGCATACCAATACGGTCTGCTTCCCGCTCTTGATTACGGCTATAAGATAACTGACGATCGACCAAAGCTGCTTGGGTACCCATCATTACCGCATTACCCACATCGCCATCGGCTTGACTGGCCACCAATGCCCCGACCACAATCCCGGCTAAAGCCAATAACCCTTGCCCTTTAAAAGCTTCTTGAGAACGACTGTAATGACGCTGAGTCACATGGGCAATTTCATGGGCCATTACGCCTGCCACTTCATCCATATTTTTGGCAGAGTTAAGTAAACCTGTATTTAAGGCAAATAATCCCCCAGGTACTGCAAAGGCATTAATTTGTGGATCATTGACAATTACTAAAGCGATGGGTTTAGACAATTGGGTCTGGCTTAAAATATGGGAAAATGTGCTAAATAATTGATCTTCAAGCCATGGATTATTCAATATGGGCAATTGGCGTTGTACTTCACGATAGACTTTTTCACCAATCATATGCTCTTTATGCTGATCGATGAAGCCAACACCACTGCCAATTTCAGGCACATGAAATTGAACATGGGGCTCAAATGCAGTGGTATTGGCAGCGCTTAAACTGAGTAATGTGGCTAAACCTAAGGCTGTACAAGCTTTCAATGCAATCCCCCCAACTTGATGCAATTTGGCCTGACTATAGCATCTTAAGGTTACAGGGTTTGCAATAAAGTGTTACTTAAGGCTGGACCACATAGCGTGGTGTGCGCCCCTCTAAAGCATCGACGAGATTTTGATAGGCCAATTCAGCCATTTTTTTGCGTGTACTTAAAGTGGCTGAGCCAATATGTGGCAAGGTCACCACATTGGCTAAACTAAATAATTCAGAACTTTGTAACGGTTCTTGCTGATAAACATCTAAACCAGCAGCAAAAATTTGTCCAGCTTTCAAGGCCTGAATTAAAGCCTGTTCATCAATTACCGCACCACGCGCAATATTGACCAATACCGCATGTTTTTGCATTAACGCCAATTCATCAGCTCCAATTAAGGTCTTAGACGCTGCATTAAGATCAACTGCCAGCACCACAAAATCTGCACGCTGTAGCAAATCATTAAGTTCACAATAATCTGCATTTAGGCTTTCAGCAATTTCAGGTTTTGGACGACGGTTATGATATAAAATATTCATATTAAAGCCGTGAAAACCACGACGTGCAATGGCAGCACCAATATGCCCCAAACCAATAATGCCTAAAGTTTTTCCAAAGACATCTTGACCAAATTGTGCTGCAGAAACTGTACGTTGCCATTGTCCGCTTTTGGTCCAAGCATCTAAATGTGCTACTTGACGCGCAGCGCTCATTAATAAAGTAAAGGCTAAATCGGCGGTCGTTTCAGTCAATACCTGTGGGGTATGACACAAATAGATCCCCTGTTGGCTTAAATAATCTAAATCATAGTTGTCATAGCCGACACTGACACTCGAAATGACCTTTAAGCGTGTCGCACCCTGTAGATTTTTAGCATTTAAAACACGACCTGCGCCAATCATACCGTCAGCATCTTGTACATGTTGCAAAATTTGTGCATTTACATCCCCAAGCTTGGGGTTGATATGTACTACATGATAAGTTTTTTCTAGACGTGCCAAAATTTCAGCATCAAGCTGACTAAATACCACTACCTTTTGCATGTTTTACCCTTGTTTGTTGTTTTGTATCAACTGCCATAATTGTTTTTTTAACATTGGCTTGGCGAGCATGTTGTCTAGGCTCGGCAATCGCAGTGCTTTTGGATGTAAATATGGTAAGTCACCCAAGCTAATCAGTGGTCTATCTACACTATGTGCATCTAAAAAACCTTCCACATAGCTGTGTGCGCCATTGCTATCTTGTAGATTGAGTAAAGGAAATGGCCAATTGAGTTGTTGGTATTGTGCTTGTAGCGCTTGATTAATATTGGCCCATAGTTGTTGTGCCGCTGTAGAGAGTTGGCTGGCATCAATCACAATGGCACATTGGGCTAATTCTAAAAGTTGTAGTTCAAAACTGCCTAAATCGTGTGCTGTGTTGTTCTGTTCAGGAATGCTTTGAACGGCTTCGTGTGTGAGCTTTGTTGTGTGTGGTTCAAGCAGTTTGACATCAGCTTCAGGCTCAGGTTTGCTCTGAGGTACAGGTTTAGGCTGCTCAATGGGGCTAGAAGGAATTTCCACCTGCGGCTCGCTGTCAATTACAGCCCATTGGTGTAGGGGTTCTACTGCTTGATCTCGCCAAATTGAGGGCGCAGTCAAATTTTGGCATGCAACATCCCGAGGAATCCATAAATCAATTCCTAAATCGGTTAAAATTTGACGTTGCTGGCCAATCATGATTATTACTCTCACGCTAAGCGAGTATTCTAACGAGAATACGCAGCTTTTGCTGTAGTTTCTGCGGGCTTTCTGCTTATTCAGCGCACATCTATGTTATACAATCATTAAGCTATTTTTCTTTTGCATTTGCTCGGTAATTTCACGGGTATCAAAGCCCAAACGCCAATACAATAATTCCAAAACATCCAACTCATCTTGGGTGATAATTCGATCATGCCACAGACAAATTTCAGCAATACCTAAAATGCTTAAGCGCTCACGTAGCAGTAAGCCTGCAATATCATTTAATATTTCTGCTAAGTCCAACGGTTCATCGGAAACTTCTTCAAACTGACTCAGTTCTTGGGCAGTTAAAATACGCGCTAGAATTTGCTCACGCACATCCATCTGATTGTCGCTATTAATTTGTTGTACATGCAACAGCGCATCAATCAAACGTACAATTTGTGGTTTGACTTCGATTAAGGCTGTTGGCCGCTGTTCAGGTAATAAATCCAGTTGATGCTTAACCCGCTCTAACAATAAGGCATCTAATAAGCCAATTTCGCCATCTTCTTGAATAATTTTAGCCAGTTTAGTTAAAAATTGCCGTGCAATGGTTTTTGGCATGTGCCCCATATGCCTACAGGCTTGCAAGAAAATCGCAATATGTACCCGGCCATCTAAATGTAATAAAGATTCAACAATGGCTCGACTGACTTCAGCATCTGATGGAATAAACTCACGATACTGACGAATCATTAAAATAGCCACCATCACCTCACGCGAACCTGTTGCCGTTTGCATGGCACGTTGAATCAGCTCAGGACGCTCCATATTGGCACGCAATTCAGGATTCAGTGGTTTAATCGCATCTTTAATGGCAAAGCTAATCGGTGATAAACGCAGTAAAGGTAATGGCTCAGGTGAGGTCCACGGCGCATCAAACTGACCATCGGTTTCTTCCAAAGAACGAAATAGACTATATAAAGGTTGGCTACGTAGCTTCTTTAAATTATCCAATTGCAGCTCTTGAATCAGACTCGGATTGAGCTCAAAAATCCGCTGCTGAATGCTAGGATGAATATTTAGCCAGCTTTGTGGGCTTAAAGAATTAGCAAAGCATAAATGCGAAATACTTTCCGAGTATTCACTATGAATTTGTGACCCAGCGTGATGGACATAAATACGTGATAGGGTTTGGATATTGGCTGTACTCTGTACAAGACGCTGTGTTGCTACATCATTTTTAAAAGTATTGCTGCTTAAGGTGATGTATTTGAACAAACGGGTAATCAATACCCCTAAGCTGCCAATTAACCATATTAACCCACCAATCGCCACATATACCGTGGCAAAATGACGTAAGCGATTGGCACGATGACGTTGGAAGCCCTTTTTTGCCACCTTACTGCCAATTTGGCTAAAGGTAATTAAGCTACTATATAAAATCTTTAATTGGGTATTATAACGTGTCTCACCTAGCAAAATTTGATTAAAGGCATGCGCCAATAAACCATATAGTTCTTGTTCATCTAAGTTTTGTAAAGCACCCCAAGTTAAAATAATCACCGTATTTTGTGAGTTAAAGCCTGCAGTCAGCAAATTTACTCCCACTTCATCGGGTAAGACGTATAAGGTTGGTGCTGAATTTAAAAATTCCTCAGCCAATTGCTGATTCATCTTGAGTGCCAAATATTCCTCAGGTGTGCTATTGATCATACTCAGACGACGTGCGCCCAACTGCCCCGCTAAACTGTGTCCACCACGGCGCAAAATATAACATTCATACCACAAAGAGCCAGCCATAATCGCCAGTAATATACCAACACAATAAGGACTCAAACTGTGCCAATAGATCGATTCAAGCGGACTAAAATAATAGACAAATAAACCTAGCACGGTATTTAAAATAAATAGCGTCAGCGCCACAGCCAGTAGGCTCATTAACACTGACCAAAAGATATTTTTATTTTCGATTTTAAAGGCGCCAATATCTCGCAATTGCCGATCCCTAAGCTAATATGCTGAGCCACATCATAAAGCAAAAAAGCGGGAAATTCCCGCTTTTTGACTGAAATTTAACTGAATTTAAGCTTCTTTCACGCCAGTTAAATCCACTGATGCTGCATCAATATTGACATCAATGTAACCATCTTTTTTCTTCTTGGCACTGTCGTTACGGCTCTTTTGTAAGGTATCTAAATACGCCTCATCAATATCGCCAGTCACATACACGCCATCAAACACTGAGCAGTCAAATTCTTGTAACTCAGGTACTTTGGTGGTACGCACTGCACCTTTTAGATCGTCTAAGTCTTGGAAGATTAAACGGTCAGCACCAATAATCTCACGAATTTCTTCAACGCTACGATTAGACGCAATCAATTCAGATTTGGCTGGCATATCAATACCATACACGTTTGGATATTTTACCATCGGCGCTGCTGAAGCAAAGAAAACTTTTTTCGCGCCAGAATCACGTGCCATTTGAATGATTTCATTACACGTGGTGCCACGTACAATGGAGTCATCCACCAACAATACATTTTTACCACGGAATTCAAGTTCGACTGGGTTTAGCTTTTGACGTACTGATTTTTCACGCAATTGCTGACCCGGCATAATGAAGGTACGACCGATATAACGGTTTTTCATAAAGCCTTCACGGAACTTCACCCCTAAAGTATTGGCAAGTTCTAGCGCTGAAGTACGTGAGGTATCTGGAATTGGAATGACCACATCGATGTCATGCTCATCACCCCACTCGCGCAGGATTTTCTGTGCCAGTTTTTCACCCATTTTGAGGCGTGCTTTGTACACAGAAATACCATCAATAGTCGCATCTGGGCGGGCAAAATACACATATTCAAAGATACATGGACGATATCTCGGCGCTGTAGCACATTGATGTGTAGATAAATTACCTTGCATATCAATAAAGATGGCTTCGCCTGGTTCGATGTCACGCTCAACTTTAAAGCCAAGTGCGGTAATCGCCACCGATTCAGAAGCAATGATATATTCCATCCCTTGCTCTGTCTCACGTGAACCATAGATTAATGGACGGATGCCGTTTGGATCACGAAAGCCCACTAAACCTTGATCGGTGATCATACTTACCACCGCATAACCACCACGGCAACGCTCATGTACACGGCTAATGACTTGGAAGATGTCATCTGCAGTTGGCTCTAATTTGCCACGCTTTTGCAGCTCATGTGCCATGACATTAAGTAACACTTCAGAATCTGAATTAGTATTCATGTGACGTAGGTCAGTTTTGAACAGGTCATCATGAATTTCTTCAGCATTGGTCAGGTTACCATTGTGTGCAAGGGTAATCCCGTATGGAGAGTTTACATAAAATGGCTGTGCTTCAGCACTGCTTGATGAACCTGCAGTCGGGTAGCGCACATGACCAATCCCGTAGTTACCTTGTAAAGCACGCATATGACGCGTATGAAATACATCACGCACCATACCGGTATCTTTACGCAGGAACAAACGGCCTTCATGACAAGTGACGATTCCTGCGGCATCTTGTCCACGATGTTGTAACATCGTTAATGCATCAAACAACATTTGGTTAACCGCTGTTTTACCAGCAATACCAACAACTCCACACATAGCAACCTCGCAGACAAGCTAGGATTAATTAAAAGGATTTTTTGTTGCAGTC
Organism: Acinetobacter sp. CY17; assembly: GCF_059515825.1. Taxonomy (NCBI): domain Bacteria; kingdom Pseudomonadati; phylum Pseudomonadota; class Gammaproteobacteria; order Moraxellales; family Moraxellaceae; genus Acinetobacter; species Acinetobacter sp. CY17. The sequence goes on along the minus strand of NZ_JCAKMX010000002.1, from coordinate 166,865 downwards.
TCTGAATCTTCCCGTTCAGAGGATAAAGAAGAGCGATCTTCTTTAAAATGTTGTTTAGCCTCAGCGACGACTTTTTTCGACTGCTCAGTCGCCCATGGGGCATAAGGCAACAGGGCCTGTACCCAGCTTGACTGCTGCCATTTTGGCGAACTAGACACCCAAGGAGAGAGCGTTTGTAGCAGGATCAAAATCACCAGCAACGCCTTTAACGTGCCAAAGACAGCGCCTGCTAAACGATTGAGTGGACCTAGTTTTAAAAGATGCAGTACTCGCTGGAGAAAACCAGTAAATAACCAAGTAGCAATGACTATTAGCAACACAATCAGGGCAAAAGCTGCCACTTTTTGTACCACAGGATCGCTGGCCATCACCATAAAAGGGGCTAAGCTGGTGGCATATTTAGCAGCAATAAACAAAGCCAAAAACCAACCTACCAGATTGGCAAAGGCCTGAATAAAGCCCTGACGCAGGCCATTGAGTCCACCAATCACAACAATGATCAGCAGAAATAGGTCTAAACCATTCATATTAAATTACAGTGCATTCACACAGTCTTGAATTAGCGTCGGTCCAGTATAGATGAGGCCACTATAAACTTGTACAAGGCTAGCACCCGCATCTTTTTTAGCTTTGGCATGTTCACCTGCCAAAATACCACCCACACCAATTAAAGGAATTTGTCCCTGTAAGGCTTGAGCAAATGCCGCCAAACATGCAGTACTTTTTTCAAATACGGGCTGACCAGATAAACCACCTGCTTCATCACCGTGTGCCAAGCCTTCAACGCCGTCACGCGACAAAGTGGTATTGGTCACGATCAAACCATCAAATTTAAATTCAATTAACTGTTTGGCAATAAATTCGATGTCTTCTGGCTCTAAATCTGGTGCCACTTTTAATACAATCGGCACGTAATGTTGATGTTCTTCAGCCAGCTCCAATTGACGCTGTTTCAGTGTATCCAGTAGTTCACTTAAGGCATCACCACTTTGTAAGCTACGTAAATTTTTGGTGTTTGGCGAAGAAATATTGACTGTCACATAAGACGCGTAGTTATATACCTTTTCTAAACAAATCAGATAGTCATCTACCGCTTTTTCAACTGGTGTATCGGCATTTTTACCAATATTGATCCCCAGTACGCCTTTGAATTTAGCCGCTTTGACATTTTCAACTAATTTGTCTACCCCATCATTATTAAACCCCATACGGTTAATAATGGCTTTGGCTTCAGGTAAACGGAATAAACGTGGATGCGGATTGCCCGCTTGTGGACGTGGGGTGATGGTACCAATTTCAATAAAGCCAAAACCTAAACCGGCTAAAGCATCAATATAAGCACCATTTTTGTCTAAACCTGCGGCTAAACCGACTGGGTTTGGGAACTCAATTCCCATACACATCACTGGTTTTGCAGCAACGTTTTGGCGCATCATCCCTAGCTTATGAGCTGATTTTAATAAGGATAATGTGAGCTCATGTGCACGCTCCGGTGCGAAAGAAAACAACAGAGGGCGGGCAAGAGAATACAACATATCTACAAAAGTCTACAGCTTTTAAGTCGGCTTATTATAGGCATGGATTTTGGAAAAAACCATGCTTTGCAGATGTTTATTTTTACCAACTACTCGACTACTGCTGTTAATTTGAGCTGACCACCTTCTTCAAGCATTTGGATTTTTTTAAGATTTAACCCAATATTTGCCATCTGTGACAGCAGATTGGCCAGTACGGCATATTCGGCATGAACTGCAACAATTTGAATCTGCTCACCTTGTTGCATAGAACTTAAGGTTAAGCCTTGCTGCTGCGCCACCCGCTGAATTTTATCCTGTGTGGATAACTGTCCATCTGTATCGGCTTTCATGCTCACAGCGTTGCTTTGCATCCACACCATTAAATCTTTTAAATCGTTCACGCGTTGTTGTTCACGCGTGGCTGCTTGATGCACTGACCATAACAAGCTCCCCATAAGGGCTAAGCTCACAAAAATGGCCGTACCAATCACCAAACCTCGTTCACGTGCCGATAAACGCTCTAAGGCTGTATGAAGTTGCTGTTGAAATTGTGTCCATACTTGCATTATTGAATACTCAACTGGCCTATGGCCTCACTGCCTTGCGCACTAATATTTCCTAGCTGCACTTTGAAACCTTGCTTGGCAAGCTGAGCGTTTAAATCTTGTAATTTTTGACTCGATGCCGCGCTTAATTGCAGATTCAAACCTTGCTCGTCATAATTGACTTGTTGGGCTAAAACTTGGTGCTGCATTAAAATTGGTGCTACACGGGAAATTAAATTTAAGGCTTGGGTATCTACGCTTTGATTGAGACGTAACTGACTTTCAAACTGGCTTTTCAGATTTTGCTCACTGACACGACTATTGGCACCAAACCACGCTTTATATTGTTCTAACGCTTGTGCAGCTGTTTGCTCTGCTACATTTTTAGCCTGATACCAACGTAACGCATCTACGGCCACTTGTGCCACAATCACTGCCCCAAGCACAGCAGCACAAAGCCCCCAATATTTAGAACGTGTATGCTCAGGCACTTGACGCGCCATAAGATTCCAACTATGTCGCTCTGGACGTTTAGGCACTGCTAAGCAGTAATCGAATGCTTGATATTGATCTTGTGTTTTGACCGCCACCAAAGCGGACAGCTGAGCTTCAGTTAACCCATGATGAGCATAATGTCGCTCAGGATCTTGATAATCTAAATAGAGATTTAAGTCATCAATGGATGTGCCGCTATATACACTATCGCGTGCCAACAAACGTCCAGCCATATGCAACAAATACGTCTGATTTGGTGCAGGTTCAGGAAGCAACAAAAAGTCAGGCAATAATGCCATGACTTTAATCGGCAACAAGGTCAAAGCGCCTTGCAACATCTCTAAGGTGCTCTTGGCAATAGCCAACATATACAGCTGATCAGGCTGCACAAAGTGCTGTTTGATCAGCATAGCATCTAGTGGCAACACCACATACTCTTCTAGCATATAACTTGCCCCAAGCGCACCAAGCTGCTTGTACTGGCTTTTGCTTAAAGTGTGTTGCAATAATTGCACATGTCGACTCGGAAAATACACTGCAGTATCTTGACCTTGATAGACACTCAATTCGCGAATCAATTGCTCTAGCGTTAATGCTTGCGACCACGTTTGATCGATTGAGTAATGCCATAAACCATCTACTTCTGGCATCCATATTTGCAACATCAATCTTTCGCCTTATGCCTGTGGAATAAATTGCTGACGACGGGTAGATAAGCCTGCTGCAATCACGGCTTGCTCATAGATACGTGCCTCTGCCAGTTGAAATGGGTGAAATGGCGCTTGCAATAAAATTTGCTCAATATAACCCACCACATTCATATGACATACCACCGCAATAGATTCATAAGGCAATTGTGACAGCCACTCTACTGCTAGTTTGGCATCATCATCAGGTTTAATGGTATTACACACCACCACAGGCACTTCAGGAAAATGCGTTTGTAAATAGCTTAAGGTTTGCTGCGCGCGCAGCAATGGACTAACCACAAATACATCAGGCTGAATCCACTGTTGCAATGCAGTAGCAGTCTCTTTGGCTTGTGCTTGACCACGTGGCGTGAGTGGACGCTTATCATCATTACCATCAATTGCAGGGTGTGCTTCACCATGACGCACTAAAGTCAGCTGCATAAAAATTCCTTTTCGTTTTGATTATGTTGAGAATATCAAGTCAATATGACAATGTCATGGCTTAAACTGCATAATGTGGCAAGACAAACTCTACATCACTGCGCTGCCCTGTTTTCATCATTGACACTGCAACACTCAATGGCGGCGCACCTTCAAAAATTACCGCATACAGTGCTGTGGTAATCGGCATATATACCTCTAATTCTTGAGCACGTTTACGCACTTGAATAATGGTGTTGATCCCTTCTGCGGTTTGACCCAGTTCAGTGGTGGCTTGTTCTAAGCTTTTTCCTTTACCCAAAGCAAAGCCCACTTGGTAGTTTCGACTTAAAGGGCTATTACACGTCGCAAATAAATCGCCAACACCCGATAAACCTAAGAACGTGAGTGGGTTAGCACCGAGCTTCACGGCAAAACGGCTCATTTCTGCAAGAGCACGGGTCAGCAACATACTTTTGGTGTTTTCGCCCACGTTATACGCTGCTGCAATTCCCATCGCCACCGCATAAATATTTTTGAGTGCGCCGCCCAGTTCTACACCATGTACATCATCACTGGCAAAGACTCTAAATAGCGCACTATGCAAGGCCTGCTGTACTGCATAACGCACCAGTTCTGATTGACTGGCAATCACGGTACCAGCTGGCTGCCCTGCAACAATTTCTTTGGCTAAGTTTGGCCCTGATAACACCCCATAAGGCACTTCTGGTAATTCTGAGCGAATAATGTCACTCATAAAACTAAACGTTTCTGCTTCAATGCCTTTGGTTAAAGAAATCACGGCCTGAGAGCTAATAAATGGTTTAATTTGTTGTAAAACGCTACGGAAAGAATGACTTGGAATTGCGACCAAAATAATATCGCGATCACGCACTGCCGCCTCTAAATTCGATTCAGCACGTAAGTTCTGTTCGAGTAAAAAATCGGGTAAATAATGCTGATTAAGGTGGGTTTGGTTAATCGCCTCTGCTACTTCAGGATTACGAATCCAAATCATGGTATCGCAGCCATTACGCGCTGCAGTGTTGGCCATGGCCGTACCAAAACTACCACCACCGAGTACTGTCACACGTAGTGCAGTCTTTTGATTCATGACCACAGGCTCAAGCAAGTCGGTAAATTTTAATTCTGTCATCAGTCACTCCTATCGCGCCTGCCAGCTGCTCACATAATCAGCAACTTGTATTGGCTGACGTGCTGCAATCGTTTTAGCTGCGGTACCAATATAAATAATGCCTGAAATAAGGTCTGTGTCTTTTAACCCTAAAGCCTGTTTAAAATGCTTGGACTCAATGACTGCACCACTACGCCACATACTGGCAAAACCTTGTGCCTGTAAGGACAATAAAAAGTTTTGAATAGCAGCCCCTGAACTTAAAGTTTGTTCAAAATACGGCACTTTAGGATGGTCTTTAAATTCAGTGAGTGCCAACACCAACAGTGGCGCCCGAAAAGGATGATTTTTTACCCGTTCAATTTGAGCTGCTTCAGTTTCACCTAAATCGCTTAATGCTTGTGACAATAATTCACCAAAGGCGGCGCGCTGCTCAGGCTCAATTACCACAAAACGCGTCGGTTTTAAACGATGATGATCAGGTGCAGTTAAAGCTGCTTCAAAAGCATATTGTAATTGTTGTGCATTGGGCGCAGGTTCAATCAACTGACCAATCGACTGACGTTGGTGCATATTTTGATGAATCAAATCTTGGGTTAAGTCCGTCATTGCAGCTTAAATTCTATGTTCCTAACTAATCATTCAAGATTAGCATAAACTAAGAAAGTTACTCTATCTTTCACTGTACTGTTTTTGCTTGATCTTTATATACAACATCACCGCATGATCCATCTGATGCTTTAAGCGGCCTTAACATTGCAATTTTTATACAAGCCCTTGCACTTTTATCTATTGGAATATGCTGCAATAGCCAAAAATTGCATTGTAAAGGAAAATCCACCATGAAAATGCTTCATCTTGCTGCTATTGCATGTAGTGCAGCTCTCTTGACGGCTTGTGCTTCACAGCCCACCACCTCTTTAGCAATTCAAAATGCCAATAATCAGTATGAAGTCACTGGGTTAGGTAAAAGCCAAATCATTGCTAAAAATAATGCCATTACTGCAGCGAGCAAAACTTGCGGCTCTAAAGCCAGTCCAATTTTGGTCAATGAGCAAAGTAGCTATAACGGTGCCTTAAAAGGTGTCGTCAATGAAAAAACCGGACAAGTGATTCAGGCAGCAGCTGATGTGATTGGCGGGCTAGCCGGTAAAGCCACAGGTTTATCACGAGACGATGATTACCAAACAGTGCTAACCTTTACCTGTCGTAGCCAATAAGTAAAAGCAAAAAAAACCGCTCAATCGAGCGGTTTTTTAAAAGCTTTAGCAATAACCCTCTAAACGGGTTAACGGTAATTTTTGCCCAATGGCTTTTTCAATTTCCGGTAAATAAAATGCATCATCTTCAGATAAGAAGCTAATACTTACACCGCGCGTTCCCGCACGCCCTGTACGACCAATACGGTGTACATAATCATCAGATTGCTCAGGCAAAGTAAAATTCACCACATGTGATACACCATCAACATGAATCCCACGACCCGCCACATCCGTGGCAATCATGATGTTATGTTGACCATTTTTAAATTGATCCAACATTTTTAAGCGTTTGTCTTGGGCAATTTCACCCGACAACATTACCACTTTATAACCATCTCGCTTTAAATGATCATAGAGCTTACGGACTTGATCACGACGATTGGCAAAGATCATGACTTTTTCAATCGGCTCATCACGTAAAATTTCTTGCAACAGTTTATATTTGTCTGACTTAGCCACCATATACACCCGTTGTTCAACATCGGCATTGGTTTTCTTCTCAGGTTCAATTTCAACCGTTATGGGTTCAAACAACCATTGCTGCGCCAGATTGAGTACATCATAACTAAAGGTTGCTGAGAACATTAAGGTTTGACGCTGCTCTTTACGTGGTGAATAACGCACGATTCGTTTTACCGATGGAATAAAGCCCATATCAAGTAAACGGTCAGCTTCATCAATCACTAAAAATTCAATTTGATCCAGCCAAACTTCTTTTTGTTCTACTAAATCAATTAAACGACCCGGTGTTGCCACCATAATGTCAACAAAATTGGCGTCCAACTGGGCTTTTTGTTTATCAAAGTCCACTCCGCCCAATAAAGTCACCAAATTTAAATTGGTAAATTGAGTTAACTCTTTGGCATCGCTTTCAATTTGCAGAGCGAGCTCACGCGTAGGTGCCAAGATTAAGGCACGCGGTTCACCGCGATAACGTTGTGTCGTAATGGGGTTATTTAATAAGTCGTTGAGGACACTGACTAAAAACGCGGCAGTTTTGCCTGTGCCGGTTTGTGCACGACCAATGGCGTCATGACCTGCCAAAGTAAATTTTAAAACCTTTTCTTGAATTGGGGTCATAGATTGGAAGCCAAGGGCATCAATCGCCTGTTTCAATTGTGGATGGAGATTTAAGGTTTCAAAACCAGCTGACATAGAGTTGCTCTAATTGAAAATGGACACACGAGGGCATTATAAACAAAAAACGCCCCAATAGATATTGGAGCGTTTCGGCGTCAAGCGAAATCGCTTAGTCTAAAGGTTGTACTTCTTCCGCTTGGAAGCCTTTTTGACCTTTTACTACGCTGAATTCTACGCGTTGACCGTCACGAAGTGAACGGTGGCCATCGCCTTGAATTGCACGGAAATGAACGAATACATCGTCACCGCCATTGCGTTGAATAAAGCCAAAGCCTTTAGTATCGTTAAACCACTTCACAACGCCTTGTTCACGAGCTGTCATAAGTTAATCCTCAATTTAGTTCTTTCAAAAGAAGGACCACCCGGTGTTGCAAACAGCAGAGCAAACAAGTTAAAAACATTTTTTATTTCTAAGCTTGTAATCATTCTGTAAAACTATCAACAAAATCCCGGTACATCCACTTGTAGAGCGGTGTTTAAAACAATTTTTATTTGTTGTAATACATCCTCAACGCCATCGAGCTTACCATGGCTTGTTACTGATTGGTAGATTTTTTTTGATTTATATGATTTTAATCAGGCGCTTTTAACGCCCAAATCTTACAAAGCATGCGCCATAAAAGTTCTGCTTTTTAGGTTGGGCTTTGGCATTAAATTTGCTAATATTTAGCCCTTGTTTTTATAGATTTGAAGATGTGTATGTCTGACACCGTTAACGTGATCGATGCCATGGGTCAACCCTGCCCTATGCCACTTTTGATGTTAAAACGTGCCTTAAAAAAACAAGCGCATGGCCAATGGTTATTAAAGTCTTCAGACCCACACTCCAACACCGATGTCAGTCGCTATTGTCATGTGCATCAGTTGCAGTGTGAAATGATCAAAATTTCTGAACAAGAATTCCATTACCACATTGAATCTTAATTGTTTTCAATTAAAATTAAGCGCTTAAATGTGCAGACGAGGTTACATATCTCTACCCAATTGTCCTTAATGATGAAGACAATTGGCTTTAAGATAAAACCATTGCAAAGACTGATTGTCTTATAAGGAGTACCCATGAGTGACAGCCGCAATCAATTGATGCCCCTGTCATTATCAGCGCCCGGCGTTAATCTTGGTGCTTATATTAGTACTGTTAATCAAATTCCAATTCTGAGCGCCGAACAAGAAAAAGAGTTAGCAGAACGCTACTATTACGACCAAGATTTAGACGCAGCAAAAATGCTGGTCATGTCGCATCTACGCTTTGTCGTACATATTGCCCGCAGTTATGCTGGCTATGGTTTACCACAAGGTGACTTAATCCAAGAAGGCAACTTAGGCCTCATGAAAGCAGTCAAACGTTTTGACCCCAATATGGGCGTACGTTTGGTGTCATTTGCCGTGCATTGGATTAAAGCCGAAATTCATGAATACGTGATTCGTAACTGGCGAATTGTAAAAATTGCCACCACTAAAGCTCAGCGTAAACTGTTCTTTAACTTACGCAGTTTAAAAAAATCCAGTAAAAAACTGACTTTAGATGAAGCGCGGTCAATTGCCAATGACTTAAATGTCACACCTGAACAAGTCTTGGAAATGGAAGGACGCTTAACGGCTTATGACGCCGCTTTTGAAGCACAAGGCGATGACGATGATGAGGGCTCAACCCATGTCGCACCAGCATTGTATTTAGAAGATAATCGTTATGACCCAGCACGTTTAGCTGAAGATGAAGATTATGAAGAGCAAAGTACTTCAGCTTTGCATGAAGCAATGGAACAGCTCGATGATCGTTCACGCAACATCTTACAACGTCGTTGGTTAGATGATGATAAGTCTACCTTACATGAGCTGGCAGCCGAATATAACGTTTCAGCAGAACGTATTCGTCAGCTTGAAAAAAATGCCATGGAAAAAATTAAAGTGGCCATGTCATCGAATTAAAAGAAGGGCGAAATCGCCCTTTTTTTAATGTCCTAATGGTATGCTAGCGTCAGGCTTTTGGTAACGTGATAAACAATATGTGGATGACAATTTCTGCGCTGAATTTAGCGCTGGCCGTCATGTTAGGTGCTTTTGGGGCGCATGGCTTAAAAACGCGTGCTAGTGAAGCACAGTTAACATGGTGGCACACTGCAACTGATTACTTTTTTTATCATGCTTTAGCTTTATTGCTCATTGCTGTGATCATGCGTGTTTTACCCCAGCTCAATATCAAACGTAGTTTTGTGCTGATTCAAATGGGGATTATACTGTTTTGTGGGTCACTGTATTTAATGGCATTGGGATTACCTCGTGGTTTTGGTGCCATTACACCCATCGGTGGTGCTTTAATAATTGCGGGATGGCTAAATTTGGCTTGGAAAGCACGTAAATTTTAAAATCAAAAGGACGCTTAAAGCGTCCTTTTCAAAGCAAAACTGAATTATTTAATTAAGCCTTCGTCACGTAAGGCGATTTCCACTGATTGACGTTGACGGACTTTTTTTCGTAACGCCAATACATTTGGATATGGACTCAAGTCATGCCCAATGGTTTTTGACCAATTGGTCAGTACAAAGAAATAGGCATCCGCTGGACCAAAATTATCATCTACTAAATATTCATGTTCTTCTTTCGCAATTTGTTTTTCCACATAGGTCAACAAACGATCAATTTCTGCATAGCCCTTTTTCTTGGCAGCGTCATCAATTTCACCTTGGAAAAATACCGCATAGGCATCATGCAGTTCTGAGTTTAAATACCCCAGCCATTCTAGCACTTTGGCGCGCCCAAAGCCTGAAGGTGGAATTAAATCTTGTTTTGGATCATGTTGGGCTAAAAACGGTAAAATTGCCACAATTTCCGTTAAAATCAGACCGGGGTTAATTTCTAAAGCGGGTACATAACCCTTTGGATTAATTTGATAATAATCCACACCTTTTTCGGTCTGATGGGTCTTTAAATCCACACGTACTAAATCAAAGTCAACATTAATTTCATTTAAAATAATATGTGCTGCTAAAGAACATGCACCAGGTGCATAATAAAGTTTCATCTTTGATCTAATCCTTGTACTTTTTTTTAATTTAAGCATTTATCAGGCCCAATCGTGCAGCTTGATACATGACACTCCCTGACTATCAGGGAAATTGACAGATTTTTCAAGTCATTCATGGGTGCTTTTTGCAATAAAGCTGTTTTACCATAGCATCTTTAAAGTTTGATGAAAGATGCTGTGATTAGCCTAAAAAGAGAGCAATGGTTTTCAAATATTCGTCGTGATGTTTTGGCAGGCGTGGTGGTGGGTTTAGCTCTAATTCCTGAATCCATAGCCTTCTCCGCAATTGCTGGCGTAGACCCACAAGTGGGTTTATATGCTTCATTTTGTATTGCAGTCAGTATTGCTTTTTTAGGTGGCCGTCCTGCTATGGTCTCTGCTGCCACGGGCGCAATGGCCTTACTGATGATTACCTTAGTTAAAGAACATGGTTTGCAGTATTTATTGGCAGCCACCATCTTAACTGGTGTGATCCAAGTGATTGCAGGCTATTTTAAAGTAGCAAAACTCATGCGTTTTGTTTCACAAGCTGTGGTGTATGGCTTTTTAAATGCCTTAGCAATTTTAATCTTTGTGGCACAAGTGCCAGAAATACAACACATGGATAGCTTAGCCTTGAGCCTAATGGGTTTGGGCTTAGTACTGATTTATCTGTTTCCTCGTATTCCTAAAATTGGTCAACTGATTCCTTCACCACTGATTTGTATTATCGTGCTCAGTGTGCTTGCACTACTCTTGGGCGGAAATATCCGTATGGTGAGTGATTTAGGCCAATTTCCCGATACGCTACCGATTTTTTTAGTGCCTGATCTTCCGCTTAATTTAGACACCCTTCAAATTATTTTCCCATATGCCCTGACACTGGCCACGGTGGGTTTATTAGAAACCATGATGACCACCACTGTGGTTGACGAAATGACCCAGACCGAAAGTGATCGTCATCAGGAGTGCCGTGGACAAGGCTATGCCAATATTGTAAGTGGCTTTATGGGTGGTATGGCTGGCTGCGCGATGATTGGTCAATCGATTATTAATGTCTCCTCAGGCGCACGCACGCGCTTATCAACGCTGGTGGCTGGGATCTTTTTACTGTGTCTGGTGGTGTTTTTTAAAGACTGGCTCTCTTATATTCCAATGGCTGCATTGGTGGCCATCATGGTGATGGTGGCTCTGACCACCTTCCAATGGGGTGCAGTAAAGCAATTTTCTAAGCATCCTCGCCAGTTTAATATCATCATGCTGGCTGTGGTGTTGGTCGTGCTCTTGACCCATAATTTAGCCCTTGGGGTATTTGTGGGGGTATTAATTTCTGCACTGTTTTTTATTCAGCAATTGGAGAATAGCCTGCAAGTGACTCAAACCTTAACTCATGGCGTACGCCGCTATACGATTCAAGGTCAAGTGTTCTTTAGCAGTGCTGAACGTTTCTTTCACATTTTTGATTTTCATGACAGCGTTAAACAGGTTGAAATTGACTTAACTCAAGCACATATTTGGGATGTGACTTCGGTGGGGATGCTCAATAAAGTCTTAGCCAAATTTGAGCAACGCAATATTGAGGTGAAAGTGATTGGCTTAAATGAAGCCTCTAGTCGTTTGATCGATCGTTTTAATGCAATTTAAAAAGCCATAAAAGCAAACGCCCAATCATGGGCGTTTTTTTTGGGGTATGAAAATATTTGACTTGTAGACACGAGGACTTAAAATACCGCATTCGATTTATTTTAGATTTGCCAAAATTATGTCAAACGATCAATTAGAGCAGCCAGTCATTGAGCTCGAAAACTTAAATGAGCACCGTGAAATTGTGACATTTATGCGTCGTTCAACGCCGCTGAATACTTCGCAACGTACTGCGCTTGAACAATATGGTCATTTAATTTTGGAATATCCTGCAGGTGATTTGCGTCAGCACTTTGAACATCCAGACCGTCCTTTAACGGTAGAAATTGGTTTTGGTATGGGTCGTTCATTGGTATTAATGGCCAAAGCCAATCCAGAACGTAACTACGTGGGGATTGAAGTGCACGTACCAGGTATTGCACAGTGCGTCTATGAAGCAGGTATGGCAGGTTTAACCAATTTACGTTTGCTTGATGCCGATGCGATTCAGGTGTTACGTGAAATGCCAGACAATAGCATTAACGCGGTACAATTGTACTTCCCAGATCCATGGCAGAAAAAGCGTCACTTTAAACGTCGTTTTGTTTCACATGACCGTATGCCATTGGTTGAGCAAAAATTGGAATTGGGCGGCACCTTCCACTCAGCCACTGACTGGGAACCGTATGCAGAATGGATGTTGGATGTCCTAGACAACCGTCCACGTTTAGAAAATATGGCGGGTAAAGGCAACAGCTACCCACGTCCAGATTGGCGTCCACAAACCAAATTTGAACGTCGTGGCTTAGAAGAAGGTCATAAAATTAACGATTTCTTATTTAAGAAAATTAACTAATTTTACTGCAATAAAAAAGCCTCCCAAGGGAGGCTTTTTTATTTAAACATTAAGCAGTTGCAGCTTCTTTTTGTAGCATATGTCCGTTTTGAACCAAACGTGCATGCCAGCTTAACGCTTCAGTTAAAATATGTGGTGTATGACCACCTTGTTGTGCCGCACGATCATAATAATCGTTTAATGCATCGCGATAATCTGGATGCGCACAGTGATCAATAATGGCGCGCGCACGTTCACGAGGTGATAAACCACGTAAATCTGCTAAACCTTGCTCAGTGACTAAAATATCTACATCATGTTCGGTGTGATCATGATGGCTGACCATTGGCACCACCGATGAAATTGCACCCGCTTTAGCAATCGATTTGGTCACAAAAATAGACAAGAGCGCATTACGGGCAAAGTCGCCTGAACCGCCAATACCGTTCATCATTTTTGTGCCCGTGACATGGGTTGAATTGACGTTACCGTAAATATCAAACTCAAGTGCGGTGTTAATCGCAATAATCCCTAAACGACGGATAATTTCTGGGTTGTTTGAAATATCCTGCGGACGCATTACAATCTTGTCTTTGTATTTTCCAAAGTTTGCCATCACATAATCATTGGTACTTTGTGACAAGGTCATAGAACAACCTGAAGCAAAGATCATTTTGCCTGAATCAATCAATTTAAAAGTACAGTCTTGTAGCACTTCTGAGTACATGACTAAATCTTTAAAGTTAGAATGTTCAAAGCCGGCAAACACGGCGTTGGCAATTGAACCCACACCTGATTGTAGTGGACCTAAATTCTCAGGCAAACGACCTTCGGCCACTTCGTTTTCAAAGAAGTTTACCAAATGCTTGGCAATGGCTAATGTTTCTTCATCCGCATCCGCCATATCAAATGTGGTATCAGGCACATCATTCATCACAATGGCAGAAATTTTAGCAGGATCTACTTGAATACCAATGGTACCAATACGATCTTGTGCATTGATTAAAGGCACAGGACCACGTGCTGGACGGCTTGGCGGCACGTAAATATCGTGTGAACCTTCTAAAATTGGATTTGAGGTCAAATCAATTTCCACAATGACATGATCAGCCAGCTCAACAAATTGTGCTGAGTTACCGCAGGAATTGGTCGGAATAATCAGGCCATCTTCGGTAATAGCAATAGCAGAGACCACAGCCACTTGTGGCGCTGGCAGCATTTTATGACGCATTTTATCGGCAAGACCCGATAAATGCATGTCTGTATATGCAACTTCGCCATTGTTAATTTGTTTACGTAAGCTTGGATCGGCTTGATACGGTAAACGACGTGAAATGACTTTCGCGGCCCCTAATTTGCCGTCAATTTGGTTACCTAAACTGGCACCTGTGGCAAAAGTAATATTTTTAACTTTGGCTTGCTGCGCTAATGCTAAAGGAATCGCTTTGGCATCGCCGGCACCACCAAAACCACTTGCACCCACTACGGCGCCATCTTGAATCAAATCTAAAGCTTGCTCTACTGAAACAATTTTGTCATGTAACGCGGTGCAACGAACGCGATCTAAACCTTGGGTCATGTTAGCTCTTCTCAAAATCAAACTTGTTGTTATCCATCGTTGCGGCATCGCGCAACGATTATGTCCATGGGTTTTACAGTAATTCCACCGCAATAGCTGTTGCTTCACCACCACCAATACATAAGGCAGCAACACCTTTTTTGCCGCCCGTGCGTTTTAAGGCATGGATCAGCGTCACAATAATACGTGAACCTGAAGAACCCAGTGGATGACCGAGCGCACATGCACCGCCACTAATATTTACTTTTGCTGGGTCTAAGTTAAATCCATCAATCGCAGCCATCGCCACCATCGCAAAAGCTTCATTCACTTCCCACAGATCAACCTCTTCTGCACTCCAACCCGCTTGTTTAAGTACTTTTTCAATGGCACCGACTGGGGCAATGGTAAATTCTGTTGGATGCTGCGAATTGGTTGCGTAGGCCACCACTTGCGCTAGTGGTGTTAAACCTTTTTCTTTAGCCACTACATCAGAAGTTACCACAAGTGCAGATGCACCGTCTGAAATTGAGCTTGAGTTGGCTGCGGTAATTGTGCCATCTTTTTTAAATGCCGGACGTAGCGTCGGGATTTTATCAATTTTGGCATTAAATGGTTGTTCGTCTTGCTCAACCACCACATCGCCTTTACGGCTAGATACCGTCACGGCAGCAATTTCATTTTTAAAGTAGCCGTTATTAACTGCATCAACTGCTTTGTTTAATGAACCAATCGCATAAGCGTCTTGCTGTTCACGGGTATAACCTTTTTTGTCCGCCATTTCTTGCGCTAGTACACCCATCGACAGACCTGTTTCAGCATCCTCTAGGCCATCTTGGAACATATGGTCAATCACTTTACCGTGACCCATACGTAATCCGCCACGTGCTTTATCAAGTAAATACGGCGCGTTACTCATCGATTCCATACCACCTGCAATGATGATATTGGCACTGCCCGCTTTAATCGCATCTGCGGCTTGCATGACAGCCTTCATGCCTGAACCACAGACTTTATTAATCGTGGTGGCACCCACTTTGTCAGGTACACCCGCTAAACGCATGGCTTGACGTGCAGGTGCTTGTTTTAAGCCTGCAGGTAACACACAACCAAAAATCACTTCATCAACGTCTGTGGCAGCAATACCGGCACGTTGAATAGTTTCTTTAATCACTACACTCCCTAATTCTGGTGCGCTTAGCGATGAAAGTGAACCTTGGAAGCCACCCATAGCAGTACGAACTGCATCTACAATTACGATCATTGTTTTTATATCCTATCTGATTTCAGAAGGTATGCCGTCCTTCCTGACATACCTTCATATGGCGCTAAAATTAAGACTGAGCAGTAAAGTATTCTGCTGAGAAGTCCATCATGACATCTGTCCCACTCTTGACACGTTGTACACGCGCAGCAAAGTCAGCTAAGACTTTATTGCTGTAGTACTGTGCCAATGCCAATTTGTTTTGGTAGAAGCTGTCTGTTTGACCTTGTGCTGCTGCACCAATACGTGCATACATGTACACAAAGCTCATCATGCCCACTGCATGTAAGTAATCAACCGCAACTGCACTTGATAAATCTGGATTTTGTTTCGATTGCTCAACAATAAATTGGGTTAATTCTTCAGTTTGTGCAGCAATATCTAAGGTTACCGCTTTAATGCTCAAGCTGTCGTCTAGACCATTGGCGAATGCGCGGATTTCCTCTAGGTATTCAGCCAAGAAAGCGCCACTGGTTTTAATGGTTTTACGACCAATTAAATCTAGTGCTTGAATACCGTTGGTGCCTTCGTAAATTTGTGAAATACGTAAGTCACGAATACACTGTTCCATACCCCATTCACGGATATAACCATGACCACCAAAGCACATTTGCGCCTCTAAAGTTGACTCTAAGGCTTTATCCGTTAAGAACGCTTTTGCAATTGGCGTTAATAGCGCAACACGGTTATTGGCTTTTTTCACTGCTTCTGCATCAGTTGAGAATTTAGTGATATCCAGTTGCTGACCTACATAGGCGGCAAATGCACGAGATGCTTCGTTATTCGAGCGTACGTTTAATAACATACGGCGTACATCCGCATGCACTAAAATAGAATCAGCTGGTTTTTCAGGAGATTGCGCACCCGTTGCAGCACGACCTTGTAGACGATCCGTTGCGTATTGCGCGGCATTTTGATAAGCATATTCAGCCGCACCAATACCTTGGATCCCCATAGATAAACGTTCATAGTTCATCATAATGAACATCGCTGCTAGGCCTTCGTTTTCTTTACCAATCATGTAGCCTTTAGCAGCATCAAAGTTCATCACACAAGTCGCAGAGCCTTTAATCCCCATTTTGTGCTCGATTGAACCTGCCGCAACCGTGTTACGCTCGCCTAAAGAACCATCTTCATTGACTAAGAATTTAGGCACGATAAACATCGAAATACCACGTGAACCCGCAGGTGCACCCGGTGTTTTGGCCAAGACTAAGTGAATGATGTTTTCACATAGGTCATGCTCACCGCTGGTAATAAAGATTTTAGTACCCGTTACATTGTATGAACCATCTTCATTGGGTTCAGCTTTGGTTTTAATAATGCCTAAATCTGTACCTGAGTGTGGCTCAGTTAAGCACATGGTGCCTGACCATTCGCCGGTATAGAATTTTGGTAAATACGCTTCTTTTTGCGCTTGTGTGCCTGCTTGGTCAATTGCCATACCCGCGCCCACAGTAAGCAGTGGATAGAGCATAAATGACGGGTTGGTGGCCCAAATCATTTCATCGGCAAGTACGGTCAGCATTTTTGGCATGCCCTGACCGCCCCACTCCTCAGATGCACCTAGACCAATCCAGCCACCTTGTGCATATTGTTCAAATGCTTCTTTAAAGCCCTTAGGAGTTGTGACTACACCATTGTTAAATTGTGCACCGCCTTCTTCATCGCTTGAGCGGTTTAAATCTAAAATGACATTTTTGGAAAACTTTGCCATTTCTTCTAAAATTGCATTGGCTGTTGCCTGATCTAAATGCGCGAGCTGTTCAGTACTTTGCCAGAACTGTTCTGCCTGAAATACGTCATTTAAGATAAAATCCATGTCTTTTAGTGGTGCATTATAAATCGGCATCGTTACTTTCCTTAACTAAAATTAAACTGCTTTGCAAGCAAAGCAGGTCTTGCATGATTCGCATTCCCTAAGAGCTTAAGTATCAAATTCATTTTTGACACTCTCATGACATCCCTTTACTAGGTGGCATTCAGCTGGCACATCGTACGCAGGCTGCAACACCGTAACTTTTGCATGGCTTGAATCGGCTTTTTGATCAAGTCCATACTTGAAAGATTTGAATATTCACAAGATTCATCTTGCATTCTTTATCTATTCAATTCTTTTAGTTTCAGATTGTTATACAAATTACAGTATTTTTTTAAAGCCAATTTACTGGTTATTTTTGTATAAACTAATCTTAGAAAACGCAATGACAATAAAATAAAAATGCGGCAATTGGAAACGATTGACCTCATGAGTCTTCCTTGCTTGACATTTAAATAAGGCTATGTCTAAAAATATGATTTATAACAGTTTTCAATTGTTCATTTACTAGGCAAATTCAAGACTTTGGTGTAATGTGCATTGAGGCAGAGGTAGTTTAAGTTGCCTTTGTTGTTTTGATTGTATAGATGGAACGAAGAAGATGAATTCAGAGCGCCAGCAAAACTTTTTGCTTCGAAAAGAAAAAATTCTAAGCATGGCAGAAAAGTTGTTATTAGATAACAATCAAGATATTACCCTCGGGGAATTGGCTTCTGAACTGGATATCGCCAAAGGCACCATTTACAAACACTTTAAAAGTAAAAATCAGCTGTATTTAGAATTGATTATTTTAAATGAGCGCCGTTTACTCGACATTTCTAAAACCCATCAAGCCAACATCAAGACTTATGTGTCGCAGTATATGTTATACAACATGCTCAACTCGAACCGTACGATCTTGCTGCACTCAATTGAAGAACGCTTAACCAATAACGAGCGTCGCTTAAAAAGTCTATTTGAAGAGCTGTATGAGATACGTGAGCAGCGAATTTTATCGATTAAAGATATGACTGGTGAATATTTAAAATCCTTAAATAGCGCCATGTCGATTCGTGATTATTTGTCTTATATTTGGACCGTGACCTATGGGGCATCGCTGCTCTTGAATTCCACTCATTATCAAAAAGCCATTGGCTCGCGGGAACGTCTAATTAAGTTGTATATTAATCAAGCACTGATGATTCCAGATAAAGTGTCTTAAAGCATGCTGCCACGGGGCAGCATTTTTTTGGCTTTTATTTATAGCGCGCACATTTTCTCCATAATTTTATTTTAGACTCTGCGCAATTAAAATATGGGGCACGGACAATGACAAAATCTCTAGGCTTATCTTATAGCGCACTTTGCTTGGCTTTATTTACATGCAGTAGCTTTGTTATGGCAGACACAATAAATACCGCAAGTCTGCCAGTGCAAACCTTGGAGACCTTAACTTTTGGCGCCCAAGCTGAAGCCAAGGCCGACCTAGACATTAGTGCTGTGGCCAAAACTATAATTAGCCGTGAAGAAATGCTGCAATATGGTGATCAATCCGTCAATGATGCGCTGCGCCGTGCGGCAGGTTTTCAAATGCCATCAGGACCAGGGCCGCGTGGTGCAGGTGGCGCAGGCGGCATGCGTTTTCGGGGTGGCGGTGCACCGGTGTTTTTAATCAATGGTGAACCTGTGCAAGGTGGCCCGCGTGGTGGCATGTCAATTGTTGACACTTTAACCCCTGACATGATCGAACGCATTGAAATTGTCAAACAACCGAGTGTGGCGCAAGCTTCCGTCGCAAGTTCTGCGGTGATTAATATTATTCTAAAACAACCTTTAGATACCACCCGTCTTAATGGCAGTGTACGCCTAGGTTATGGTTTTGCCGAATCAGATTCGCGTGAAGAAGAACGTAAAAACTTAAGCCTGCAGGCCGATGGCCGCACCAATCAATGGATTTATAGCGTATCTGCCAACCACAGCATTGATGAGACGCAAACCACCAGCAATACTCAAAATGCCGGTGAAAGCGTGGTACAACAAAAACGTGTTAATGAACGTAAATCTTTGATGCTCACCCCGCGTGCTGAATATGAAATTGATGATCAACAAAAAATTGTGGCGGAAATTTTTTATCGTCAACATCAAAATGACGGCTATAACGGGCGGACTGTGCAATCCGATGACAACGAAAGTATTCGCTTAAACACCCGTTATGAACGTAAAGATGGCGGCAACTCAGATAAAATCCGTCTCAGCCTTGAACAACAAGACGAAACCGAAATTACCCGCTCAAGTCGTGGCACCGAAAATATTCAGGAACAGGTCAATGAATATGGTATTGCCTATGATGGGGTACGCAAATTTAATCCCAAACAACAAATCAAATTTGGTTTTGATGTAAAAAGCAATGAACTGGACAGCAATCAAAACCAAACTTTAGATGAACAGCGTTATGCTGCCTATTTAGAAGGTTCATGGCGCTTTACCGAGCGTCAAACCGTGACCTTAGGTGCGCGCCAGCAATGGTTAGAGCGTTCAGGTTTAGTGGATTATAGCGACTCTCATCTCAGCCCGGTTCTGGCACATCGTTTTGATTTTACTCCAGCATGGTCATTACAAACCAATTTAAGTCAGGCCTTCCGTAGCCCCAATAGCAATAGCCTATTACCAACCATTTCCTATTCAACCGATGCCGATGCTGGTAGCTTAAATAACCCCGACCGTGGTGGTAATCCCTTCTTAAAACCTGAACAGATCAATGCTTTTGAATCGACATTAGGTTTTAACACGGCTGCAGGTGGCATCAACTTAACCGGTTATTACCGTAAAGTGGATGATTACATCGAACGTGTAGTGAATTTAGAAGATGGTCGCTACGTGCAGCGTCCAACCAACCAAAATAGTGCCACCACCTACGGCATGGAGCTGTCTGGTCGTTATGCCATTAAGCAAACTGAAGCCGGCCATTCCTTTATGGTCAATGGTCAAGTCTCAACAGTACGCGCTAAAATTGATTTAGATAATGGTGGTGAGCGTTTAGCCAGTGGCGTGGCACCGTATACTGCCAGTGCCGGTGTCTCATATAATTATCAGCCGTGGCAGTTGGCGACCAGTATGAATGTCAACTACACCCCTGCATTTAGCCGTCCTGTAGATAATCAGCCCTATGTACAAAACACCAATGAGCGCGTCAATGTGGATATTAGTGCCACCAAACGCTTCCAAGATGGTTGGGCAACCACTTTAAGTGCACGTAATATTTTAAGTACCGACTATAAAACCCGTCTTTATAAAGACAATGGTGAATTTTATCAAGCGCGTAGCAATGAAGCCATTCCAAGTGTATTGCTGAGTGTTGAAAAAAAATTCTAAGCCTTTAGCCTTTAAAAAACCGAAGCAAGCGCTTCGGTTTTTTTTACATGGCACGTAAGGTTAAGATTTGCTCACTGCGACCAAAAGGCCCCAGTTCATCATGTAAGACACTACTGGTTAAACCAATCCCATCGCTGCCATATTGCTGCGTGGCTTGCAAACCGAGCCATTGCCCTTGTGGCTGACGATATAAATGCACTTGCAAATCTAGATTCGGAAAAGCCCAACCTTGTCCGGGTTCGACGCGCGGTACCACGCCATTGGCGGTATCTATTAATCCCATGAGTTTAACAAAATCTAAGGTTTTTTCGCCCTCAACCATATCCACTTGGGTATTGAGCCACACAATGCCTTGACCGGCACGGCGGTCTGCAGCGGCACGTGCTTGAATACTTTGAATATAACCCCCTGGCCAACATTTCATGCCATCCCATACTGGTAATTGTTCAGGTGGCGTGACAAAACCATCTTCAAGTCCTGCAATAGACTGGGTATTTTGAGTTTGCATACGCCAAGCCCGTGCCACAATACAGGCACGTCCATTGGCCAGCATGGTGGCTTCAAGCAATTCAATGGTTTTACCACCACGAATTACTTGAGTCTGAATCGAAAATTCACCAAAGGGAATCAGACCTAAAATATCATAACTCATACGCCCAATTCGAAGCTCAGGACGTGGATTAAAATGCGCCAATTCATGCGCTAGAATCCCACCAGCAGGCGCCATATGTTGTTCATGCGGATTCCACGCCCCTTGGCAATGAATTTGACATTGATAATGGGAAATGAGTGTCCCATTTTGTAAATGTTCACGTTGTTTTAATTGATAATACGCTGACATAACTACCCTATACTGTTATTTTTTTTGCTAGAAATCCAAAATAATTAATCACTTGCATATAAGTTTTAATCTGTTGAAAACCCGCCTGTTGTAAGGCATCACGATAACCTTGCGGTGTGATTAAACCAAAGTCATCCTCTAAACGGGCCAACATCTGCTGGCTTTGACTGAGACTTAAACCTTGTTCTTGACAGATACACTGTAGAATATTGAGTTCGTAATCTTCAGCATGTAACAGTAAATCATAGGTCATCAACAATGCATTGGGTGTTAAGTGCTGATAAATCTCGCGGAAAAATTGTGCCTTATTTTCATTGCTAATAAAATGTGCGACTAAAAGACTTAAGGCGGCATCAAATTGTATTGTTGTGTCTAAATCTTGAGCCGTACCATGAATAAAGTTAATTTGTTTAGATGCATTCAGATGCTCGGTATAAACTTTGGCGTGTTCAAGCATGGTCAAAGATGGATCAACTGCGGTGATTTGCAGTTTGGGAAAATGTTGCAACAGATAGCCAATTTCATAGCCCGTGCCACAACCCACAATTAAAATGTGTGCATCTGCAGCTAAATGAACCCGAAATACGGCACGTACCTGTGCATGCATCAGCTCATAGCCGGGAATCAGTTTGCGGATATGTTCATCATAACCGGCAACTACTTTAGGATGGTGAAAGTCCTTAGCCACCTTTACTCCTTAATACAGGTCTACTTACATTGGCAATTCGACAATAGCCCACAATCCGAAGATCGTGGGCACACTTAGTTAAGCAATATCTTCCAGCAAATTAAGTTCTTGGCGCATCAACTCTTGGAGTTTAAATTTTTGTGCCTTACCAGATGCAGTCATCGGGAACTCATCAAAGAAGCGTACATAACGCGGGACTTTGTTATGCGAAATATTCTCTTTGCAATATTGACGAATCGCTTCTTCACTGCAACTTTCGCCTTCATGCAAAATAATACAAGCACACAATTCCTCGCCATAGCGTGGATCAGGCAAACCAATCACTTGCACGTCCATTACCGCAGGATGGGTATATAAGAAGTCCTCGATTTCTTTGGGGAATAAGTTTTCGCCACCCCGAATCACCACATCTTTAATACGGCCTTTGATTTTAATAAAGCCCTCATCATCCATAGAAGCAATATCACCGGTATGCATCCAACGGGCTTTATCAATCACATCAAAGGTTTTGTCTTGATCTTCCCAATAGCCGAGCATCACTGAATAACCTCGGACACACAGCTCGCCCAAGCCACCACGCGGTACAATTTTGCCTTGCTCATCCACAATCTTAATTTCAATATGCGGATGCACGCGTCCCACGGTACCCACACGTTGTTCAATGCTGTCGGTGACAGCACTTTGTGCACTCACCGGTGCAGTTTCAGTCATACCATAGCAAATGGTCACTTCATGCATATGCATGCGTTCAATCACACGTTGCATAATTTCACGCGGACATGGGCTACCCGCCATAATGCCAGTACGTAAACTGCTTAAATCAAATTCTTCAAATTGCTCATGCTCGAGCATGGCAATAAACATGGTCGGCACACCATAGGCTGCAGTACATTTTTCTTGCTCAATGGCTTGTAAGCTGGCCAAAGGGTTAAACACACCCGATGGATAAACCATGGTTGAACCATGCGTAATACAGGCGAGATTGCCCATCACCATACCAAAGCAATGGAACAGCGGTACCGAAATGCAAACACGGTCTTGTGGGGTTAAACGAATCGCTTCTCCAACAAAATAACCATTATTTAAAATGTTATTGTGGGTCAGCATAGTGCCCTTAGGATTACCAGTAGTCCCTGAGGTAAACTGAATATTGATGGTTTCATCAAATTGTAATTCACTGGAAATTTGCTCAAGTTCTGCAAGCTGCTGATCAGTTGGCGCAGCCAATAAGTCACTAAAACGATGAATCGCGCCTTGCTGTTCATCTGAGATTTTAATGACATGCTTTAAGTACGGCAGACGACTACTTGAAAGAATTTTTTCATTAGAATTGCAGAGTTCTGGGGCAATCTTACACAGAATTTCTTGATAATCTGAAGTTTTAAACGCAGGTGCAATGACTAAGCCTACACAAGAGACTTTATTTAACACATATTCAAGTTCGCTGCTTTTATAAGCAGGATTGAGATTCACTAAAATAATACCGGCTTTAAATGCCGCAAATTGAGTAATGGTCCACTCTACACAATTGGGTGACCAAATCGCCAAGCGATCGCCTTTTTTTAGGCCCAATTTGAGTAAGCTACAAGCAAAGGCATTCACCTGCTGTTGCAACTGCTTGTAGCTTAAGCGAATATTTTGCTGCACGCTCACCACAGCATCCTGCTCGGCATATTCGGCACAGGCTTGGTCAAACTTTTCACCAATGGTTGTGCCTAATAGCGGCTGACCACTTGCACCATAGGCATAACTTAAACGGACTTGTGTCATTGAATCATTCTCCTTGATTCTTTTTAATTTTGTTTTTTATGCTTTGCCCACAAACCGTTGTGTGGAATTTAAACGCGGCTTTCTTCCTCTAACATCACCGCATTTAAACAAAAATCAGCGATTTGTTTGACAAAGTAATCCTTATAATTTTGATCAAACAACATATTACGTGACGGATTTAAAGGTTCGATCACTACAAAGGTCATTGTTCCAACAACGCATAATGCAGCGGTATTTAAATCTTCAAATCCAAATTCACCGTTGACTTTCCCTTCGGCTAAAATCTCCTTAATACTCTGTTTGAGCAACTGCTTACTGCGAAAACGCTCATGCTCCACCGATGGATCAATCGGCTCAAACATCAGCGAATAAGCCAGTTGTGGACTATTGAGGGCACGTTTTACAAAAGTTGTGACTGCTTTATGTAATTTCTGTGTTGCAGATAAATCTTGACGTTTGGCAATTGAATCTAAAATCTCAATCTCATACAAAATTGCCGCCGACAACACTTCAATTAAGACCTGACTTTTATTTTCAAAATAGCGATATACCAAGCCACTTGAAACGCCCGCTCGCTCTGCAATCGGTTGAATTTGTGCGTCTTTTAGTCCACCTTGTGCAATCAATTCCCGCGCGGACTGTAAAATCGCAGCACGATTTTGCTCCATGCGTTCTTGCATCAATGATGATCTTTTATAACTCATAATTTAATTCTCAACAAGACAAAAGTGAATTTTAAATCAATTTGTGAATTTATATTCACTTTTTCAAAAAAACATTGTATGTTAGTTTTAAAAGCACAAAAACAACGGCTTTCACCAAGTGATTTGGGAAAAATAAATACAAATTCAGGATGAACAACATGAACGCACATATTCCGTTACAACTTAGTCTACAGACACTTGATTTCGGTTTGGATGATACTTTACTGGCTTTACGCGATTCTGTGGCAACATTTTGTGCCAAAGAAATTGCCCCACTTGCTGCAAGCGTAGATCACGACAATGAATTCCCGGCGCACTTATGGAAAAAAATGGGTGACATGGGCTTACACGGCTTAACGGTGAGTGAAGAATACGGTGGTTCAAACTTAGGATATTTGGCGCATATTGTGGTGATGCAAGAAGTATCCCGTGCCTCTGCTGCCATTGGTTTGTCTTATGGTGCGCATTCCAATTTATGTATTAACCAAATCAAACGTAATGGTTCAGAAGCACAAAAACAAAAGTACCTACCAAAATTAATCTCTGGCGACTATGTGGGCGCTTTAGCGATGTCAGAACCAAATGCTGGTTCAGATGTGGTAAGCATGAAATTACGTGCCGATGATCAAGGCGATCATTATGTATTAAACGGCTCAAAAATGTGGATCACCAACGGTGGTGACGCTGATGTCTTGGTGGTATATGCCAAAACGGACATCAATGCTGGGCCTAAAGGCATGACCGCTTTTATTATTGAAAAAGGCATGCAAGGTTTTAGTCACGGCACGCATTTAGACAAATTGGGTATGCGTGGTTCAAATACCTATCCATTATTTTTTGATAACGTCAAAGTACCTAAAGAAAATGTCATGGGCGGTGTGGGCAATGGCGTTAAAGTGCTGATGAGCGGTTTAGATTATGAACGTGCGGTGTTAAGCGCAGGCCCGCTTGGCATTATGGATGCCTGCATGGACAGCGTGATTCCGTATTTACATGAGCGTAAACAATTTGGTCAAGCCTTAGGTGAATTCCAACTGATGCAAGGCAAAGTCGCGGATATGTATTCAACATGGTTGGCCTGTAAAGCACTGGTATATGCTGTAGGTGCTGAATGTGACAAAGCCGATCATAGCCGCAGCCTACGTAAAGATGCTGCCAGTGCCATTTTATATGCCGCAGAAAAAGCCACATGGATGGCAGGTGAAGCGATCCAAACCTTAGGTGGTAATGGTTACATCAACGAATATTCAGTCGGTCGTCTATGGCGTGATGCCAAACTGTA
The DNA here is from genome assembly GCF_059515825.1 of Acinetobacter sp. CY17. NCBI lineage: Bacteria > Pseudomonadati > Pseudomonadota > Gammaproteobacteria > Moraxellales > Moraxellaceae > Acinetobacter > Acinetobacter sp. CY17. The sequence goes on along the minus strand of NZ_JCAKMX010000002.1, from coordinate 140,920 downwards.
TGAAATTGGTGCTGGCACTTCAGAAATTCGCCGTATGCTGATTGGTCGCGAACTGTTTAACGAAACCAAATAATGCTTTTGGGCACAGCCGTGCCCACATCCTCCCCAATACAACAACAAGATTACATACAAGGATGTTTATGATGAATGTATTACGTCAATTCAATCGCAGCGAAAATGCTCACGATCAACTCAATGTATTAAGCAGCAAACTTAACGTACGTAGCGAAGACTTTAAAAACAATCAAGCCGCAATGCAAAACTTGGTGGCTGACCTAAAAAATATGGCACAAAAAATTGCCTTAGGTGGCGGTGAAAAAGCCCGCGAAAAACATATCGCCCGTGGCAAATTACTGCCACGCGAACGTATTGACCAACTGATTGACGCTGGTAGTGCCTTTTTAGAAATTGGTCAATTGGCCGCTTACCAAGTCTATGCCGATGATGTGCCTGCTGCAGGCGTGGTGGCAGGTATCGGTCAAGTCAATGGCGTGACCTGTATGATTGTCGCTAACGATGCCACCGTCAAAGGCGGCACTTACTACCCGCTCACCGTGAAAAAGCATTTACGCGCGCAAGAAATTGCCGAGCAAAATCATCTGCCATGTATTTATTTGGTTGATTCAGGCGGTGCTTACTTGCCAATGCAAGATGAAGTATTCCCTGACCGTGATCATTTTGGGCGCATTTTCTATAACCAAGCGCGTATGTCAAGCATGGGTATTGCTCAAATTGCGGTGGTGATGGGCAGCTGTACCGCAGGCGGTGCTTATGTGCCAGCCATGTCTGATGAAACCATTATTGTACGTAACCAAGGTACGATTTTCTTAGGGGGCCCACCACTGGTTAAAGCTGCAACAGGTGAAATCGTTTCTGCTGAAGATTTAGGTGGTGGGGATGTGCATACGCGTTTATCTGGCGTTGCCGATCATTTGGCTGAAAACGATGAACACGCCATTGCCATTGCGCGTAACATTGTTAAAAACCTGAATAAAAAACCAAATCTATCTTTTGATCAAATTGAACCACCGCGCTTTGCTGCAGAAGAACTCTATGGCGTAGTACCAAGTGACACACGCAAACCGTTTGATGTGCGTGAAGTGATTGCGCGTATTGTCGATGGTTCACGTTTTGATGAATTTAAAGCGCGTTTTGGTACCACCTTAGTGACGGGTTTTGCTGAGCTTTATGGTATGCCTGTGGGTATTATTGCCAACAACGGTATTTTATTCTCAGAATGTGCACAAAAAGGCGCGCACTTTATTGAACTGTGCACTCAGCGCAATATTCCCCTGCTGTTTATTCAAAACATCACTGGCTTTATGGTCGGTCGCCAGTATGAAAACGAAGGTATTGCCAAACACGGTGCCAAGTTAGTAATGGCGGTGGCGACTGCCAATGTCCCTAAAATTACTTTAATTATTGGCGGTTCATTTGGTGCAGGCAACTACGGTATGTGTGGCCGTGCTTATTCGCCACGTTTCTTATGGACATGGCCAAACTCACGTATTTCGGTGATGGGTGGCGAACAAGCGGCCAGCGTACTGTCCACTTTAAAACGTGACCAAATTGAAGCACGCGGTGAAGAGTGGTCAGCCGATGAAGAAGACCAATTTAAACAACCATTCCGTGATCAGTTTGAACAACAAGGTCATCCGTATTATGCCTCGGCACGTCTTTGGGATGACGGTGTGATTGATCCTGCGCAAAGCCGCCAAGTCTTAGGCCTAAGCTTAGCTGCAGCACTCAATGCACCGATTCAAGAAACCAAATTTGGCGTGTTCCGTATGTAAGGGGGAATGACATGAGCTATGAATTTTTACAACTCGAACAACACGGCGCTGTGGCAACGGTTTGGATGAATCGCGCTGAATTACACAATGCTTTTAATACCCAAGTGATTGAAGAGCTACATACCTGCTTTGCGGCCATTGATCAACGTGATGATATTCGTGTGGTGATTTTAGCCGGACGTGGCAAAAGCTTTTCTGCCGGTGCGGATTTAAACTGGATGAAACAAGCAGGTAGTGCCTCGCGTGAAGAAAATGAAGCCGATGCTTTAAAACTAGCGCAAATGTTACATCAACTGGCGACCTTAAAGCAGCCGACCATTGCCCGTGTACATGGTATTGCCTTTGGCGGTGGCATGGGTTTAGCGTCTGCCTGTGATATTTGTGTGGCGAGTACGGAAGCCAAGTTTGCCACTTCAGAAGTGCGCTTAGGTTTAGCACCATCCACTATTAGCCCCTATGTAATTCGTGCCATTGGCGCGCGCCAAGCCTCACGTTATTTCTTAACTGCTGAGCGTATTTCTGCTGAACAAGCCTTAAAGATTGGCCTAGCACATGAAGTGGCAACGCCTGAAAGTTTAGATCAAAGCATTGATTCTATTGTAGAAGCCTTATTATTGGGTGGCCCTGAAGCGCAAACAGCTTCTAAACAATTGATTCAGATGGTCAATCAACAAGAACTCAGTCAAGATTTACTCAAACAAACCGCACAACATATTGCACATGTACGCCAAGGAACTGAGGCGAAAAATGGTTTGAGTGCGTTTTTAAACAAACAAAGTCCAAGTTGGATTCAAACCACTGCATAACAACAAAAATAGAAGGATACTGCTATGTTTAACAAAATTTTAATTGCCAACCGTGGTGAAATTGCCTGCCGTGTCATTCGTAGTGCGAAAAAATTGGGCATTGCTACCGTTGCGGTGTATTCCGATGCCGACGCGCAAGCTCAGCACGTCAAACAAGCCGATGAAGCGGTGTATATTGGTGAATCGCCTGCGGCACAAAGTTATTTACAAGTTGAACGCATTATTCAAGCGGCACTGGATACAGGTGCACAAGCCATTCACCCAGGTTATGGTTTTTTATCAGAAAACGACCAATTTGCTGAAGCATGTAAAAAAAATAATATCGTGTTTATTGGCCCGCCTGTAGAAGCCATTTTAGCCATGGGTTTAAAAGCCACCTCGAAAGCCTTAATGGAAAAAGCTGGTGTACCTTTAACCCCGGGTTATCATGGCAGCAATCAAGATGCCGAGTTTTTAAAACAACAAGCTGATGCCATTGGCTACCCTGTACTCATTAAAGCCAGCGCGGGTGGTGGCGGTAAAGGCATGCGTTTAGTAGAACGTAGTGAAGACTTTTCAGCTGCCCTTGCCTCATGTAAAAGTGAAGCCAAAGCCAGCTTTGCCAATGATGATGTCTTAATTGAGCGTTATGTAGTACAACCACGTCATATCGAAGTACAAGTCTTTGGTGATACACATGGCAACTATGTACATTTGTTTGAACGTGATTGCTCGGTGCAACGTCGTCATCAAAAAGTCTTAGAAGAAGCACCAGCACCTAACATGGCTGAGCCAAAACTTGAAGCCATGCGCCAAGCTGCGATTGATGCTGCCCGTGCCGTGAATTACGTGGGTGCGGGTACAGTTGAGTTTATCGTCGAACAAGACGGTACGGCCTATTTCATGGAAATGAACACCCGCTTACAAGTTGAACATCCTGTAACGGAAATGATTACAGGTCAAGATTTAGTCGAGTGGCAACTGCGTGTGGCTTATGGCGAAGCACTACCTAAAGAGCAACATGAACTGAGCATCCATGGTCATGCACTAGAGGCGCGTGTCTATGCCGAAGAGCCAGAAAAAGGCTTTTTACCAGCCATTGGTCAAATTCATTACTTAAGCTATCCAACCCAAAATGCACATGTGCGTGTGGATAGCGGTATTGTCGAAGGCGATGAAATTACCACCTACTACGACCCGATGATTGCCAAACTGATTGTGTGGGGTGAAAACCGTGAAGCGGCGCTCACGCAAATGCATCATGCACTAAGCCAATTCCATGTGGATGGTTTAGGCAACAACATTGCCTTTTTAGACCGCTTGGTACGCTGTGAATCCTTTGCCAATGCGCATCTAGATACGGGTCTAATTCAACGTGAAGAAGCATTTTTACTTGGCCCACAGCCACAAATCTCGCCAGAATTAGTGGTGTCTGCTGCACTCACTGAATTACTGTCGCGTTTTGCCAGCAATAAAACTGCCAATAATCCAGTTTGGCAAGCTGCATCGTTATGGCGCGTCAATATCAATGCCCGTTATGCGGTAAAATTTGCCATCAATGGTATTGAAAATGTGGTGCACTTTACTGCACAAAACGCAGGCTATATCGCAGAATACGACGGCCAAAGCTATGTGATAAATGGTCAGTTGTTAGATGCACATCATGTCAAAATTGAGTTAGCGGGTCGTAAAACCGATTACGCCTTTAGCTTAAGTGACAGTGGTTTAACTGTTTATCACAACGGTCAAAGCCATCATTTTGCTCATATTCAACCAAGCTTTAACAGCCAAGATGACAGCGCCGATGCGGGCAATTTAAAAGCACCAATGCCGGGGGTGATTACTCAAGTTTTAGTGCAACCCAACAGCCAAGTCAAAAAAGACGATGTGTTACTGACTTTAGAAGCCATGAAAATCGAATATTCGATTCGTGCACCGCAAGATGGCGTGGTGGCAGCAGCTTATTTCCAAGCCGGTGATCAAGTCAAAGCTGGTGATGAATTGGTGGAATTTGTGGCCTTGGAGGATGTGGCATGAGTGAATTTGTCAAAATCGTCGAGGTTGGGCCGCGCGATGGCCTACAAAACGAAAAAACACCATTGACTTTAACGGATCGTAAAAATCTAATTTTAGATTTAATGCAAACTGGCGTAAGTGCGATTGAGGTTGGTTCGTGTGTATCAGCCAAATGGGTACCGCAAATGGCGATGAGCGATCAGCTCTTTGCCGAGTTGCCAAAAGACCCAGACATCAGCTTAAGCTTACTGACGCCCAATATCAAAGGGTTTGAATCGGCTTTAGCGGTGGGCTGCCAAGAAGTTGCGGTATTTACCGCAGCTTCTGAAAGCTTTACTCAAAAAAACATCAATTGCTCAATTGACGAAAGCTTTGCCAAATTCGCCGATATTTTTGCCGCTGCTAAACAGCACAATATTAAAGTGCGTGGTTATGTCTCATGTATCGTGGATTGCCCTTATGAAGGTGCCATTGAGCCGAAAGTCGTGGCACAGGTCACTGAGCGCTTACTGGAAATGGGCTGCTATGAAGTATCTTTAGGCGAAACCATTGGTACAGCCACGCCTAACCGCGTTAAACAGGTCTGGGATGCCTGTTTAGCTACAACCGATGCCAAACTTTTGGCAGGTCATTTCCATAATACCTATGGCATGGCGATTGCCAACATTTATCAATCACTTGAACAAGGCATTCGCGTGTTTGATTCATCGATTGCTGGCCTTGGTGGCTGTCCATATGCCAAAGGCGCATCAGGTAATGTCTCCACCGAAGATCTGTACTATTTACTCTCCAATATGGGCTTTAGCACGGATATTAACGTGGATGCATTAATGCGTGCGAGTCAAAATATCAGCCAAGTATTACAGCGCAATAATCCATCCAATTATGCCAATGCCTACTGGCAACAGCGCTGCGCTTAAAGATCAAAAGAGAATAACAATGAATAAAGTATATGCAAGTGCAGCCGAGGCGCTGCAAGACGTGGTCAAAGACGGACAAAGCTTAGCGGTAGGTGGTTTTGGCTTATGCGGTATTCCTGAAGCCTTAATTGCCGCCTTAAAAGACACTGGGGTTAAAAACTTAACCTGTATTTCGAATAATGCTGGTGTCGATGGTTTTGGTTTAGGTTTATTGTTAGAAACCAAACAAATTAAAAAAATGATTGCCTCTTATGTGGGTGAAAATAAGGAATTTGAACGCCAATTTTTAAATGGTGAGTTAGAAGTAGAACTCACCCCACAAGGGACGCTAGCAGAAAAACTACGTGCTGGTGGTGCAGGTATTCCGGCCTTTTTTACCGCAACGGGCGTGGGAACTTTAATTGCCGAAGGCAAAGAACTGCGTGAATTTAACGGCAAAGAATATATCTTAGAGCATGCCTTAACTGCTGATGTGGCTTTAGTCAAAGCCTATAAAGCGGATAAAGCCGGTAATTTAATTTTCCGTAAAACTGCACAAAATTTTAACCCTGTGTGTGCTACAGCCGCCAAAATCTGTATTGCTGAAGTGGAAGAAATTGTTGAGATTGGCGATTTAGATCCCGATGAAATCCATCTACCGGGTATTTATGTACAGCGCATTATTTTAAATGCCACACCTGAAAAACGCATTGAACAACTGACTTTAAAAGTGGAGGCTTAAGCCATGGCTTGGACACGTAACGAAATGGCGCAGCGCGCCGCTTTAGAGTTAGAAGATGGCTTTTATGTCAATTTAGGTATTGGCTTACCTACGCTAGTGGCTAACTATATTCCTGCAAATATGAATGTCTGGCTGCAATCAGAAAACGGCTTATTGGGCATTGGTGAATTTCCAACAGAAGCAACAGTAGATGCCGATTTAATTAATGCCGGTAAGCAAACCGTGACTGCACGCAAAGGCGCAGCCTTTTTTTCCAGTGCCGACTCTTTTGCCATGATTCGTGGTGGTCATGTCAATATTGCCATTTTAGGTGCCATGGAAGTCTCTCAAAGCGGTGATCTTGCCAACTGGATGATTCCCGGTAAAAAAGTCAAAGGCATGGGCGGCGCGATGGACTTAGTCGCAGGCGTGCAAAAAGTCGTGGTGCTGATGGAACATAGTGCCAAAGATGGTACACCCAAAATTGTCGAGCAATGTGCCCTACCTTTAACTGGCAAAGGCGTAGTACAGCGTATTATCACCGACTTAGGCGTGATGGATATCACCCCTGAAGGGATTAAGTTGGTAGAACTCGCCAAAGACGTGACTTTAGATGAGATTCAAAAGGTCACGGGCGTAAAACTCATCGCCTAAATTACGCATCACATTTTCAGCCCTTTAAAGCACTAGGTTTTAAAGGGCTTTTTTAATTAAAAAAACAGCATGGAATATAAAGATGGAACAACAAAATTTTATGCAGCGCTTTGCGCTTCGCGTCAGTGATTGGTCAGAAAAATGGTTTCCTGACTCCTATATTTTTGCCCTCCTTGGCGTGGTGATTGTCGCCCTTGCCGCAATTTTCATAGGTGCTCCGGCACAGTCCGTGGCGCTCTCTTTTGGCGATGGCTTTTGGAGCCTGATTCCGTTTACCTTACAAATGTGTATGCTGATTGTAGTGGGCTATGTAGTATCGGTGTCTAAACCCGTACAAGCGCTAATTCGCATACTGGCTCGTCTTCCTCATTCAGGTCGCGGGGCAATTGTCTTGGTGGCCACGGTCAGTTTGCTTATTTCTTTAGTCAATTGGGCGATGAGTACTGTTCTGACTGCTCTATTGGTGATTGCCTTAGCGCAACGTAAAGAGCTGAATATGGACTACCGTGCTGCGGCAGCCGCCGCGATTATTGGTATGGGCGCCACATGGGCACTGGGCATTAGTTCATCAGCTGCACAAATTCAAGCCAATAAAGCCAGTCTACCCGAACCGATTTATAACTTAACTGGCGTGATTCCCTTTACCGAAACCATCTTTTTACCGCAATCGATGATTATGACCGCAGTGCTGATTGTTGCCTCTATCGCCATCGCTTTTTGGTCTGCACCTAAAGGCCGACACATTAAAACCATAGAGCATTTTGATATTCAACTTGATGAAGAAAAGCCTGTTGATCCGCAAGCTCCTAAACGCCCCGGTGATTGGTTAGAAAACTCACCTTTATTAAGTATTTTAATTGTAATTTTGGGTGTGGTATGGATGGTCAATGAATTTAGCAAAAGTAACCCGATTTTGGCGATCTCCAGCCTTAATACTTATAATTTTATTTTCTTAATGCTGGGCATTGCCCTGCATGGCACACCACGTAATTTTTTAAATGCGGTGACAAAAGCCGTTCCTGCTGTATCTGGGGTTTTAATCCAATTTCCTTTGTATGGCAGCATCGCCTTTATGATGACCAATGCCCATAACGCGCAAGATTTATCACTTTCGCATTATATTGCTGAGTTTTTTGTTTCCATTGCCTCGCAAGAAACCTTTGCCATTGTCATGGGGGTTTACTCAGCTATTTTAGGTTTCTTTATTCCTTCAGGCGGTGGCAAATGGATTATTGAAGCACCCTATGTCATGCAAGCTGCCAATGACTTAAAAGTGCATTTGGGCTGGTCGGTACAAATTTATAATGCGGCAGAAGCCCTGCCCAACTTAATTAACCCATTTTTTATGTTACCCATGCTGGGTATTTTAAAAATTAAAGCCAAAGATGTGATTGGTTTTACCGTGACCCAACTGATTTTCCATATTCCATTGGTGCTGTTTTTACTGTGGTTCTTAGGTCGTACTTTAACTTATACACCACCAGTATTTTCATAAATAAAAAAGGCGCATTCAGCGCCTTTTTTATGTGCAATTTAAAACTTAAACCACAACTTTTTTCACTAAGATTGAGCCTACTGAGTAGCCCGCACCAAATGAACACAATACGCCGTATTCACCGTCGTTGACTTCATGACCAGTTTTATGCAACGCAATCATTACGCCGGCAGATGACGTATTGGCAAATTCATCGAGGATAATTGGCGCACGTTCAATTGGCGCTTCTTTACCTGCAACATATTTTAAAATCAATTCGTTCATGTTGACATTGGCTTGGTGCAACCAGAAACGTTTGATGTGTTCAGGGGTTAAGTTGTTTTTCTCCACTTGGTTTTTAATGGTTTTTGCAACTAACGGACAAACTTCTTTAAATACTTTACGTCCGTCTTGACGGAACAATAAGCCTTTACCTGTCGCTTGTTCAGCTGGGTTTAAATAACCAAAGTTATTGCGAATGTTGTTTGAGAACTGGGTGTAGAGATAGGTATCTAAAATTTCAAAACCAGTTTTGCTGTCTGTCTCTTCAATGATAGACGCCATGGCCACATCACCAAAAATAAAGTGTGAATCACGTGAAGTATAATCCAACTGACCTGATGTAATTTCAACGTTCACCAACAACACACGGCGCGCGCCACATTTGATCGCGTCATAGGCTTGCTTTAAACCAAAGGTTGCTGCTGAACATGCCACGTTCATATCGTAGCCATAGCCTTGAATCCCCAATTCAGATTGGATTTCAATCGCAAGTGCTGGATAACCACGTTGTAATTGTGAACATGCCATAATTACTACATCGATGTCTTCAGCAGTGACACCTGCATTGTCCATCGCTTGTTTGGCTGCTGCCACGCCCCATTCCGCTTGTAATGAAATTTCTTCATTTGGACGTTCAGTTAAACGTGGACGCATAGTGTCGATATCTAAAATACCTGACTTTTCTGCCACATAACGGCTTTTAATGCCTGATGCTTTTTCAATAAATTCTGCACTCGAAGTACGCAGCTCTTCAAGTTCACCCGCGGCAATTTGAGCTGCGTTTTCAGTGTTATAACGTTCTACATAAGCATTTAAACTTTGAACTAACTCTTCGTTCGTGATGGTTTCAGCAGGTGTATATAAACCTGTACCTGTAATACGGATGCCCATGTAAAACTCCTATGGAAAAATGGTGAGTATATTAACGGATTCCTAAACGTTCCCAAACTTTTTGTAGACGATTGGCTGAAATTGGCATCTTGGTTTTCATCGGTTGAGAAAACAATGAGATGCGCAGCTCCTCGACCATAAAGTAGAGCTCTTTTAGGCGCGGGTCATTTTTAAAAGTGAACAATTTTTCCATCCAAGGGTCAACTTGATCAATGGCAGAATCATCCCTTTGTAAATTATTTGGCAAACGTTCAAGGCGCATGATCAGCGCTTTTAAGTAACGTGGAAACTCAAGCCATACATCGGATGGCTTAATATAGACAAAGTTAGCCAATGACATAAGATCAAGTTGATCTTCAATGTCATCCATACTTTTGCCAAATACGGCGTCATTTAAGCCACTTAAACGACGACGAATCTCTTGCCACTGAATATAAATTTCCGACATGACCTGTAGTGCAGTTTGTCCATGCGTTAAAAAGGTCTTTTTCACCTGTTGCAGCAAAGTTTCAAACTCAGCGGCATTGACAGGTAAATCGGTAATCGCCATTTCTAAAGTGGCATAGACCAACATTTGCTCAAGTTTAGCTTTATCGCCAAGTGGTGAATAAGCCAATGCCAAAGGTTTAGAAATTTGTTTTTTTAGCTGACGAATAAGATCACCGAGTTGCATATGCACCAGACGAATCACCCCTTGGCGATGCTGCTTAATGGCCTCCAACTGATCATTGAAGGTTTGAATCACCACACCCGATTCATCTTTTTGCTCTAATGCCGCAAAATCTTTCGTAGCGACCAAAGCTTGGTATTGTTTGACAATAACACCCGTAACTTTTTGAGAAGCCTCAAACACAAATTGCTCAGGGAAAGTTTTAAACTCACCTTTGAGCTGTTTCACTGGGCTATGCGTCTCTGCTCGGCAACGAGCTTTAAGTTCGTTTAAGTCACGCCCTTGCTCAATCACACGACCTTTTTCATCAATCACTTGAATAAAAGGCAATAGATATTGATCTATACGCTCAAGATTAAAGTCATGCGCTGTGACCTGCTCGCCGCGCAATTGGAAACTTAAGAAAGTTAAAATATGTTCGCGTAAATGTAGCGCATCCACACGTTGCATAAGCTTACGTGCGGTATCAGGGATTGGCACTAAATTACGACGTTTATCTTTAGGTAGTGTCTTGAGTAGCGCTTCAATTAAATCTTGACGCCAACCTGGAATCCCCCATGACCAAATATTTTCATCCACTTGGGCTAAGGCTTGTAGAGGAATTTTGACCGTAGCGCCATCTTGATTATGACTTGGATCAAAACGATAACTGGCGGCTAAACGCAAGCTGCCATTATGTAAATAATCTGGGAATTGCTGCGTGGTTGGACGGTCATTGAGCCACAGTGCATCATCCTCAACAAATAAGTAACGCGGCTGTTTAGGCTCAACTGTGGCACGCCAATCTTCAAAGCTACGACGACTAGCAACGTCTGTAGGTACTTTTTCGGCATAAAATTGATAAATGGTTTCTTCATCCACCACCAAATCACGACGACGTAATTTGTCTTCAACACGCTCAACTTCTTCAAGTTTGAGTAGGTTATGCTTTAAAAATGGCGGGGTAATGCCTAAGTTACCTGTGGTTAAGGCATCACGTAAGAAAATCTCATGCGCTGCGGCCTGATCGACTTTTTCATAGTTCATCAAGCGACGTGGTTCAATAATTAAACCAAACAGCGAGATTTGATCATAGGCATTCACGATACCGGCTTTTTTCGACCAATGCGGTTCAAAATAATGATGTTTAAGCAAGTCACCTGCAGCCAGTAAAATCCATTCAGGTTCAATCTTCGCTAAGGTACGTAAATACACTTGCGAAGTTTCCACCATCTCAAAGGCCATGACCCAAGGCGTATTGGTTTTATGCAGGGTTGAAGCAGGGAAAATACGTGCTTTTTGCTGACGCACCGCCATAAATACATTGCGCTCATCGGTTTTATTGGCAATAAATGACAATAAACCGGTCAGTAAAGCACGATGTAGATTTTCGTAATTGGCTTTTTTCGGGTTAAACGACAGTTTTAAACCTTGGGCTAAATCCACCAATTGTTCGTGGGTTTTTTTCCATTCACGTAAGCGTAACCAACTTAAGAAATGCTGACGCGCAAAGTTACGCCGCTTATTTTCGCTCATACTTTCACGATTGGCGTGCAGCGTTTCCCACAGTTTTAAATAGAATAAAAAGTCAGAATCGGCTTCACGGAATAAAGCATGCTTTTGATCGGCTTGCATTTGTTTATCGGCAGGACGTTCACGTGGGTCTTGTACCGCAAGCGCAGCCACAATTACCAAGACTTCATTAAGCACACCAAAATGCGCGCCACCTAAAATCATACGGGCAAGGCGTGGGTCAATCGGCATTTTTGCCATTTGTTGACCGATTTTGGTTAATCCCCCTAAAGTGGCTGACTGCTTTTTGTCAGCCACTTTAGGGGGATTAACTTTCTCCGTCATCGCGCCCAGTTCAATCAGCAACTTACGACCGTCATTGACTAAACGTAAATCTGGTGGCTCGATAAAATCAAAGTCTTCCAAGTCACCAAAACCTAAACTTTGCATCTGTAAAATCACCGATGCCAAGTTGGTACGTTTAATTTCCGGTTCGGTAAATTCAGGACGACTTAAAAAATCTTCCTCAGAATACAAGCGAATACACACACCCGGCGCAATACGACCACAGCGCCCTTTACGCTGATTGGCTGCGGCTTGCGAAATGGCTTCAATCGGTAATCGTTGCACGCGAGAGCGGTAGTTATAACGTGAAATACGCGCAAAACCACTGTCAATGACATAACGAATATTCGGTACAGTTAACGCAGTTTCTGCCACGTTGGTGGCAATAATAATACGACGCCCACCACCCGATGGATTAAAGATTTTTTGTTGTTCCGCTAAGGCCAAACGGGCATACAGCGGTAAAATTTCGGTATGCCGTGGGCCATATTTTTGTAAGGTTTCTTGCAACTCACGAATTTCTTGTTCGGTTGAGGCAAAGACCAAAATATCGGCATGTTCAGGATGCCCTTTGGCTTGTGCATCCGCAAAACATTCTTCTACAGCCGCAACCACCGCACGCGGTAGATTTTCTTCAAAATCATCAAATTCGTCATCATCACTGCCGCCAACAGGCAGCTCAGACACTGGGCGATAACGCACCTCAACAGGGAAACTACGTCCTTCAACTTCAAAAATTGGTGCGCCATTAAAGTAATTGCTAAAGCGATTAACATCTAAAGTTGCCGAAGTAATGATGACTTTTAAATCTTTACGACGTGGCAACAACTGCTTTAAGTAGCCCATAATAAAGTCGATATTCAGCGAACGTTCATGCGCTTCATCGATAATAATGGTGTCATATTTGGTGAGAAAACGGTCATTTGCTAATTCTGCGAGCAAAATACCATCGGTCATTAAACGCACAATAGAATCTTGCGAACCTTGTTCATTAAAACGCACTTTAAATGAAATCGATTCACCGAGTTTTTCACCGACTTCTTCAGCAATACGCTGCGAGACACTGCGCGCCGCCAAACGTCGCGGCTGAGTATGACCAATGAGACCAGTTAAACCGCGCCCTGCCAGCATCGCAATTTGCGGTAATTGTGTTGTTTTACCAGAACCCGTTTCACCTGCGACAATAATCACTTGATGCTGATTAATCGCATCGATTAATTTATCGACATATTGGGTAACAGGTAAATCTTGATTGAGGCGAATATGAGGCAAACGCTCAACGCGCTGTAACACTTTGGCATGTGACTGATCCCAAAGTGCCTGATATTGTTCTTGATTGGCATCCTTTCCTTTACGTAGTCGATTTAAACGATGAAGGTCACGCGCCATCACCAACTGTTCTACATTTAAATCTCGCTGCACTGAAAAGTATTCCTAAAGCTCACAATAGCGCGCTATTTTACGCTGTTATCGCATTTGGGGAAAGCATAAGACTTTTGAATATTTTGGACTTTTTTGTGTAGTTGCCCTTGAATTTTTTAATCGCATCCCCACGTTTTTAACAGCTTTGCAAACTATATCTGTTGTACTAATTTATATAGCAGGTTTACTGGTTTGAAACAGACTTTTGTGGCTTCAATTCGGATTTTCCGATTTTATTCATGCAAAAATTCTGTTTTAGCAAGCCGCTTAATTTCTATATGCTTATGGAAATCAAATTACAAACCTCAATCATGGAGACAATGATGAGCTTAATTAATACTGAAGTTAAACCATTTAACGCAACTGCGTACCACAACGGTCAATTCGTTGAATTATCAGAAGCTGATCTTAAAGGCAAATGGTCTGTAGTATTCTTCTACCCAGCTGACTTTACTTTTGTTTGCCCAACTGAGCTTGGTGACCTTGCGGACAACTACGCTGAATTCCAAAAATTAGGCGTGGAAATCTACGGTGTATCTACTGACACTCACTTCACTCACAAAGCTTGGCACGACACTTCTGACGTAATTGGTAAAATCCAATACCCATTAATCGGCGATCCAACTTGGACTTTATCTAAAAACTTCGAAGTATTAATTGAAGCTGCTGGTCTTGCTGACCGTGGTACTTTCGTTATCGATCCAGAAGGTAAAATCCAAATCGTTGAAATCAACGCGGGTGGTATCGGCCGTGACGCGCAAGAACTTCTTCGTAAAGTGAAAGCGGCTCAATACGTACACGCTCACCCAGGCGAAGTTTGCCCTGCTAAATGGAAAGAAGGCGACGCAACTCTTGCGCCTTCAATCGACTTAGTTGGTAAAATCTAATCTTGATTAGATCAAACTGATTCAAAAAAACCACGCTGTTAGCGTGGTTTTTTTATGTCTTTTCATCTATCAAAACTTATCTTTATAGTATTAATAGGGCAAAATATAGCCAAATATCGTTTAGGGCTTTATCATGCATAAATTTACCGCTATTTTCTTGTGCTTCATTGCCTTACCAAGCTTTGCTGACACGCTGATTTGCCAAGGTCAATTGCGCAATAAAAATATCAATGCTGATCTGGTGGTCGAAAAAAAATGTATCTTAGACAATGCTAAAATTAACGGCAATATTGAGATCAAGCAACATGGCAGTTTGGTATTAAAACGCAGCCAAGTCAGTGGCAATATTCAAGCTGATGCCTATTTTAGTGGTATACAAATTGAAGAAACCCATGTTGCAGGCAACATTCAGTTGGCCGCAGGACGTGAGATCATGTTAAAACGCAATCAAGTTGCAGGAGAGATTGATTTACAAAATAATCTCGGCGTCATTCAACTCGAGCATAATCGCAGCCAAGCATTATTGTGCGTGCATAACCGTATTGCCCCGCTAGGTGCTCATAATCAAGCGTCTTCTAAAGTGGCACAATGCCAAACGCTCTAAAAAAACCACGCACTTAGCGTGGTGGTTATGTTTAGTTTAAGCTGCTTGGTGTGCTTTTTGTGCTGTGGCTTGAATCACTTCATGAATAAATCTTAATTTATTTTGTACTTCAAGGTTAATGACAAAGGGATAAAAATCCTCTTGTCCCATACTGCGATTTAAGCTATTCATGGCAAAGGAAATTGGCAGCCAAGCCTGATAAATCTCATCAAAACTTTGATTATAATAAGGATTTTTCTTTACAGCCAAATGCATTAAATGGTCTTGTTGCTGCTGTACCACTTGAGGGCGAATTTGCATCCCAAAAGAATCTGCTGTTTCAAGCACATCGACAATATGTAAATAATGCGCCCATGTTTCCGCCCAATCTTCCCAAGGATGCATGGTGGCATAAGGGCTAATATAATGTTGCATCCAATCACTTGGCGGCCCTTGATGATAATGACGATCTAGCGCTTGCTGATAATCCATGCGTTCATCGCCAAATAATGCCCGACACGGCTCCAAAAATGCTGTGCCATCGACCAATACATCCCAATAATAATGCCCGATTTCATGGCGAAAATGCCCAAGTAAGGTACGATACACTTCATCCATATTGTGACGCGCCATGGCACGTTCCACATCATCAGCCTCAGCAATATTTAAGGTAATCAAGCCATTATCATGTCCTGTCATGACTTTAGGTTCATGAGGACAATTTGGGTCGGCTTTAAAGTCAAAGGCCAAACCCTGCTGTGGATTTTGGATTTTATTTTCCAGTGGTAATTGCCAACGCAATAAAGCATACACTAAGCGATGTTTAGCCAGTTCAATTTTATGCCAACGCTGACGATATTCAGGCTCGCTCAAATCAGGAATTACTCGATTAAGTGCACAAGCAAGACAAAATTGCGCTGGGTCTGTCTCTGCCAATAACCAATTACACACCTGATACTGTTTATTTTGACAAAATTTATAACGAGTTTGACTGTTGGGTTCACTCAGGCTGTGATCTTGTTCTGAGTAGTGTAAGGCGACCATCTGCATTTGCTTGGCATCAAAGCCTAAAACATGCTGACAAGCCGTACAATAATTATTATCAAAATACACTGGTTGATGGCAGTTAGAACATTCAAATAATTGCATTTTCATTCTCAATCATTGTTATTTTGCTGAATTTTAATTGAGTTTTTAACGCGACTACACCACACAATTGTTACTTTTTTCATCTGCCCCACAGCCTCGAATTGTTGATGAAGCTACAGCACTTTTGTGCTGCTGTTTGGCATAAATTTGGCATAGCAACTTGAATGTAGCAGTTTACAATACTGCTATATAGAAAAGCGGCTAATTCAAGTAATTTCAAATAAGCCGCAACATAATAATGATAGAAAAAACCTTTGTGAATAAGGAGTTGCCTATGGGAGTAGCACTTAGAGTCACGTCATGGAGATATAATTCGACGTCTCGGCATTTACATATTTTTTATGACAATGGCTCAGCAGAGCTGTATTACTCTGTACCTAAATTTGTCTATGCCAATTTATTACGTCGTAGTGATAAAGCCGCTTTCGTACACAAATATTTAGAATATGATGTGCATTTTACTAAAGTCAGTTTGCTCTAAGCCAAATCGCCAGTATCCCCTTATAAAACAGCGTGAATGTCAGCTTTCGCCCTATATTCACGCTTATGGCAGCAATCTCGTACATGTTGCCCCATCGTTGGTTTAAAGCCTGTGGTGACCGTTGGACTGTGGCAATCGCTCTACATATCACTATAGGTACTGGTTTTGACTGCTCTATCCTATATATGGACTTATAATGCTTGAATCAATTTAAAACGTGGCATAACGTGCCCCTCTATCTCGACATCTTCTAAAAACATCTCCAGTGGGCGCACCCACATCGAATAATCCCCATATAAACATTGGTACACCACCAATTGTTCTTGTGTTTCACTATGGCTCGCCACATGAAAAACTTGGTAGTGCTTGCCTTTATAATGCTGGTAAATACCACGCTGTAATTGCATAAAATCACTGCTCTTTTGAAATAAAGCGATTAAATTAACATAAATGAGTCGCTGCTGCTTTACTTGAAACTTAACATAAATCCCCCATATAGACTTATGAAATTGTTGATGAAACGATTTTTAAATCTATTTTTCCGATCATATTTATAAAAACTAACCGTTTTATCTATTTATAGATCTATTTTATGATTGTTTCATCAAATAAATATTTACTCCTTTGGAGACGTTAGCAATGTTAGATCAAAATACTCAAGCGCAATTAAAAGCTTTATTAGAACGCCTTGAAGGCCCAATCGAATTGGTTGCAGCCCTAGATGATTCAGATAAATCAGCCAAAATCAAAGAATTGGTTGAAGAAGTTGCGGCATTATCCAACTTGGTGACTGCACGTTTTGATGGTCAAAACAAACGTGTCCCAAGCTTTGGTATTGCCAAAGCAGGTGAAGCGCCGCGGGTATTCTTTGCCGGCCTTCCAATGGGCCATGAGTTCACCTCGTTGATTCTAGCGTTGCTACAAACCTCTGGTTATGCACCTAAAGTGTCTGATGAAGTTTTAGCTTCAATTAAGGACTTAGGCGTACAATCTGACTTTGATGTGTTTGTATCTTTAAGCTGCCATAACTGCCCTGACGTGGTTCAAGCATTAAACCTGATTGCTATTTATAACCCAGGCACAACAGCCACCATGATTGATGGTGCATTCTTCCAAGACGAAGTAGAAGAACGCAAAATCATGGCGGTACCGATGGTATTCCAAGACAACCAACACATTGGTCAAGGTCGTATGACTTTGGAAGAGATTGTTGCAAAATTAGATACCAACTCTGCGGCTAAAGATGCTGAAAAGTTAAATGCTAAAGATGCTTTTGATGTCTTGGTGATTGGTGGCGGCCCTGCGGGCAATACCTCTGCGATCTATGCTGCACGTAAAGGGATTAAAACCGGTATCGTGGCGGAGCGCATGGGTGGTCAGGTCATGGATACCATGGACATCGAAAACTACACTTCGATTCAAAAAACCCAAGGTCCAAAGTTTGCAGCAGAAATGGAAGCACACGTTCGTGAATACGGCGTGGACATCATGAACTTGCAACGTGTAGCTAACATTAAAGGTGCTGACGAGACTGCCAACGGTTTAGTTGAAGTAACACTTGAAAACGGTGCCAAACTTGAATCGAAAACTGTGATCTTATCTACAGGTGCACGTTGGAGAGAAATGAATGTACCGGGTGAGCAAGAATACAAAACCCGTGGTGTGGCCTACTGCCCACACTGTGACGGCCCGCTCTTTAAAGGCAAACGTGTTGCGGTGATTGGTGGTGGTAACTCAGGTGTAGAAGCCGCGATTGACTTAGCAGGTATTGTTGAGCATGTAACGCTTGTTGAGTTTGATACCAAACTGCGTGCTGACCAAGTGCTTCAAGATAAATTGAACAGTTTGCCAAACACAACTGTGATCAAAAATGCCTTGTCTACCGAAGTGGTGGGTGATGGTTCACAAGTAACTGCACTAAAATACAAAGACCGTGCCACTGATGTTGAACACACTGTTGAGCTTGCAGGGATCTTTGTACAAATTGGTTTGTTACCAAACACGGATTTCTTAAAAGAAACGGCTGTAGAACTTTCAAACCGTGGTGAAATTGTGATTAACGAACGCAATGAAACCAATGTCAAAGGTGTATTTGCAGCAGGTGACTGTACCACAGTGCCTTACAAGCAAATCATCATTGCCACAGGTGAAGGCGCTAAAGCATCGCTGTCTGCGTTTGATTATATTATCCGTTCTGGACAATAATTCACCTTAAACTGTATAAGGTCGAGTGTGCAAACACTCGGCCTTTTTTACATTTGTTCAACAATTCATCATCTTTATTTTTATAGTTTTTCAGCATATATTGCCTGTGGGCCGTTGTCGGACAGATAATTAAAAGGAATATAGAATGAATAAATTACTCGTTGCATTAGGTTTAGCTGCTACTGTTGCTTTAGTCGGTTGTAGCAAAGAAAAAGCGCCAGAAACAGGTGCAACTACAGGTCAACATCTAGAAAATGCAGCTGATCAAGCCGCACATGATGTAAAAGATGCGAGCCAAAATGCAGCGAATGCCACTGCAACTGCGGTTGATAATGCCGCTGAGTCAACTGAACGTGCTGCACAAAATGCAGCGGCCAATGCAGAAGCTGCGGCACATAATGCTAAAGAAGCAGCGAAGGATGCCACTGCTGCCACTGCCGCAGCCGTTGAGCAAGGTGCTGCCAATGTAAAAGAAAGAGCACAGTAATAACCACTTATGCTTCAAAAACGCCTCTGTTGAGGCGTTTTTTGATGCTGAATAAGAGTTATATATAAATTTAACTTATATATTAAATTAGTTATTCTCAACAACATTAAAGACACTATCACTCTATATATAATATTTAATTATAAGATTGCATTACAATGCAGCGCTATTGTTCGCTGTTGTTTGTATATTTCATGTCTATTGTTGCAGCTCCAGCCAATCGTTCGAATATTTCGATTTGGGTGGCGAGTATTTTCTTAGTGCTAGGGACCTTAGGTGCCTATCAATTTGTAGGCTTAAACCAAGCCCTACTATTTTTAATTGGCGGCGCCTTAGGGATGACGCTTTATCATGCTTCATTTGGTTTTACCTCAAGCTGGCGTGTCTTTATTAAACAAGGCCGTGGCCGTGGTTTGCGTGCGCAAATGATTATGCTGACCGTAGCGGTATTATTGTTCTTCCCAGCCTTAGGTGCAGGCGAGCTATTTGGTAATCCCGTTAAAGGCAACGTCAACCCTGTGTCTATGTCGGTGATGATTGGTGCCTTTATCTTTGGTATTGGTATGCAATTGGGCGGCGGCTGTGCCTCGGGGACCTTGTATACCGTTGGCGGTGGTAGCTCACGTATGCTAGTGACCTTGGTATTTTTCTGTTTTGGTTCGTTAATTGCGACCAGCCATCTCGAGTGGTGGTTTGCTCTACCAAGTTTAGGACCAATGTCTATGGTCACCAGTCTTGGGGTGATGCCTGCATTATTGCTGAACTTTGTGCTGTTTGCCTTAATTGCTTTGGCGACCGTATGGGTAGAGAAAAAACGCCATGGCAGTTTAGAAATTGAACCACAAAGCCAACATCAAGGATTTAAACGCTTCTTACAAGGGCCTTGGCCTTTGATTTGGGGCGGTTTAATTTTAACTGTGCTTAACTTTGCCACATTAGCCTTAGCAGGTCGTCCATGGGGCGTGACCTCTGCCTTGGCGGTTTGGGGTGCTAAAGCTGCCATGCTGGTAGGTGTGGATGTAAGCGTATGGGATTACTGGCAACAACCAAGCAATGCCAAAGCCTTAGCCAATTCATTATGGTTTGACATCACCTCCATGATGAACTTTGGCATTATGCTGGGTGCTTTGTTGGCAGCAAGTCTTGCGGGTAAATTTGCACCTAATTTTAATATTCCAGCACGTTCCTTAATTGCCGCAATTGTGGGCGGTATTTTATTGGGCTATGGTGCACGTTTGGCATACGGCTGTAATATTGGTGCTTATTTTAGTGGTATTGCTTCAGGCAGTTTACACGGTTGGTTATGGCTGATCTTTGCCTTTATTGGTAATGGTGTAGGTGTCAAACTACGCCCAATCTTCTTTCCAGATGAAAAACCACAACCTGAAAAATTAACAGGTTGCTAAGTAAAAAGCCCATTTCGATGGGCTTTTTTTATGGTGCTGACTTTAGTATTTAAAGCGGTGATGTTGGTTATTTTGTCTGTCATATGCGTTGCTTAATGCAGGCAAACTTGGCAAAGTAAGCCTGAAGACAGGAGCTTTGATATGCCTTTACAACAATTATTACAGTTACAACATCCCATATTTCTGGCCCCCATGGCAGGCGTGACTACCCCACAATTGGCAGCGGAAGTTTCCAATGCGGGTGGTTTAGGTGCCTTAGGTTTAGGTGCAAATACCCCAGCACAAGCATTACAGCAAATTTTAGCTACCCAAGCACTCACCGACCGTCCCTTTCAAGTCAATTTCTTTTGTCATCAAACTCAAGCACTCGACGCTGCACAGGCACAAGCATGGCGTGACTATATGGCGCCTTTTTTTCAAAAATATCAGGTACACCCCCCGCAACAACTCAGTTGTATTTATCCAAGCTTTTTAGACAATGATGATTATTTAAAAGTGGTCTTAGAAACGCACCCTCAAGCAGTGAGTTTTCATTTTGGTATTCCACATGCACACCAAATTCAGGCCTTAAAAGCCGCTGGCATTGTGACGATGGTATCTGCCACCAATTTAATCGAAGCCCAAGCTATTGAAGCGGCAGGGATTGATGTGATTATTGCCCAAGGCATTGAAGCTGGTGGACATCGTGGTATTTTCAACCAACATCTCGACAGCGCCATTACCACCAAAGATTTGGTGCAACTATTAACCGCACATTGCAGCCTACCCATTGTCGCGGCGGGTGGCATTATGAATGGGCAACATGCAGCAAAAATGTTAAATCTAGGTGCCAGTGCAGTGCAAATGGGCACGGCTTTTATTCAATGTAAAAGCTCAAATGCTAATGCAGCCTATCGGGCAGCTTTATTTAAACAACCTGTTACACAAATCACCAGCAGCATTTCAGGACGTCCTGCTCGCGGTTTAATTAATCATTGGCATACTCAAATCGATCATCCACAACGACCAAACGTCGCCCCTTACCCCTATGCCTATGATTTAGCAAAACAATTAAATAGTATTGCGGCTGAGCATGATCAGCATGATTTTGCTGCCTTTTGGGCAGGCACACGTGTGGCACAAATTCGAGCTTTAGAACCCGCCGATTTAATTAATCTTGTTGTACTCGAAATGAAGCTACCTCACACATTTTAGTTTAATATCAGCTCGCTTATTTTTTGGGGAAAAATTGTGGGCTATGTATTAGTTTTTTTAGTAGTGGTTGGATTTGGTGCGGATGTCTTGCAAAATAAGTCGCAAAAACAACCTGTAGCGCCAGTAGAGACTGTAGCAACACCTTAACGCAGTACATTAAAAAACCGCCTTTCAAGGGCGGTTTTTTTGCTTTTAAATCGTTAAGGTTGCAGTAAATCTACAGCTTCCACTTGTACATCACTCATGATTTCACCATGGGCAAGCAACTGATTAAAGTAGTCTTCGACCACTTTAAATTGATCGGTTGTACTTTCAACCTTATACATATTTTGCCGAAATTCATTACCTGAACGTAAACCTTTGGTATACCAAGCAATATGTTTACGGGAAATACGACAACCTGAATATTCACCATAAAATTCGTACAATTCGCTTAAATGACCTAGCAAGACCTGTTGCACTTCTGCAATAGAAGGTGCAGCCAAGTGCTCACCTGTTGCTAAATAATGAGCAATTTCACGAAAAATCCACGGTCGGCCTTGTGCAGCACGTCCAATCATCACCGCATCAGCACCAGTATAATCCAACACATATTTGGCTTTTTCTGGGCTATCGATGTCGCCATTGGCAATGACTGGAATACTCAGCATGCTTTTAACATCTTTAATCAGACTATAACGTGCTGTATTTAAATACATATCTTCACGAGTACGCCCATGTAAAGCCAAAGCCGCAATGCCTGCTTCTTCAGCACGTTTGGCTACACGCATAATATTTTCTTGACCATTTAAATAGCCAAGGCGGGTTTTTAAGGTTACAGGAACATCCACTGCCGCCACCACCGCATCTAAAATACGCGCGACTAAATCTTCATCTTGCAATAAAGCCGAACCTGCCAGCTTATTACAGACTTTTTTAGCTGGGCAGCCCATATTAATGTCAACAATTTGCGCGCCATTGGCCACTTGATAACGTGCAGCTTCTGCTAAATCCTGCGGGTCAGAACCGGCAATTTGCGCAGAGATCGGTGCTAATTCACCATCAAAATTGGCACGATATAAGCTTTTCTTGCTCATACGCAAGGTCTTGTCTGAGGTCATCATTTCACTGACCGCATGCCCTGCGCCAAAATATTTACATAAGGTACGGAAAGGTCGATCCGTCACCCCTGCCATCGGTGCAACGATCAAATTATTTGACAGTTGATAAGGACCAATATACATATATATTCTTAACTTTTACGATATTGTGAGTATACTGCATCTACCTTTTGAGCTCACCTGTTTACTGCGTGTTTATGGTTATGAAAAACGCTTATCTCCCTCTTGTTATAACAACCCTTAGTTTGAGTTTAACTGCCTGCGGTGATAGCGCTTGGTGGAATAATCAAGATGAGCCAACTTTAAATACTGAACAAATTCAAAAGCTCATCCCAAACCGAGTCAATCAACGCGACACTTGGGCAAAAGACATTTATGATATTACTGAGCAATTTGGCATTCCTCAAACCAAAGATAATGTGTGTAGTATTATTGCAGTGGTGGATCAAGAATCTAACTTTGTGGCTGATCCACAAGTCGCAGGTTTAGGGGTGAAAGCAGTCAAGGAAGTTGAAGATCGTTTAGAAGAAAAGTTTACTGAAAAATTAGGTGAAAAGATTGGCGGTACAGTGGCAGGTTACTTCCAAGATGTGCTACGTAACCAACCTACCCCTGACAATAATTATTTAAGCCAAATGCGTAAAGTCAAAACTGAGCGTGAATTAGATGAATTATATCGTGAAATTTTTGACTATATGTCCAAGCATTACCATGTCAGTGCCTTAACCGGCGCCGCAAAATTGGTGGGTCAAGATATTGGCGAAAAAATGAATCCCATTACCACCTTAGGTTCTATGCAAGTGCATATTAGTTATGCCAAAGAGCATAAACGCCAAGGGGGCAATATGGCAGAGTTACGCACTGACCTGTATAGCCAATATGGCGGCTTATATTATGGTATTCACCGGTTGATGATGTATCCAACCGACTATGACCGTGCCATTTATCGCTTTGCCGACTATAACTCGGGCATGTATTCAAGTCGTAATGCCGCCTTTCAGAAAATGTTAAATAGCGTGGCCGAGATTGATCTTGATTTAGATGGCGACTTACTGCTTTACAGCAAAGATGGTTCTGAGCGCCCCCAAAAAAGTCAGTCTGAGACCGCTTTAATTAATCTATTTGCTGTGGAAAAAGTACTGATCACACCACGCCAAATTCGTTCTGACTTAAAGAAAGAAAAAGACAAGAAATTTGAAGACACAGCAACTTATAAGGAAATCACACGTTTGTATCAGGAAAAAACTGGTAAAGACCCAATGTATGCGGTGATGCCAGAAGTCGTGATTTCAGGGCCTAAACTGAGCCGTGATTATAATACCAATTGGTTTGCGAGCCGCGTAAATGGACGCTATGAAACATGTATGCAACGTGCCAAACGTATCAAAATTTAGCCCTGTTTGATTTTGATGGCACCTTATGCTGCCAAGACAGTTTTACCGGCTTTATTTTTTACGCCTTAAAAAAACGCCATATTGTGCGGCAAGGGATTAAAATTTTACCTAAAATTCAAGCTTATTATTTACAGTGTTACCCTGCCGATCAAATGCGGCAAACATTGTTTTATCATATGTTTAAAGATCAAGATGCGGCCTTTCTCCAGAAAATTGCCACTGAATACGCTGAGCAATTGATCAAACATTTAGATAGTCAAATGTTAATTCGTTTAAAAGCCCATCAGGCGCAGGGTGATCGCGTGGCGTTGGTTTCTGCTTCTTTGGATCTCTACCTAAAGCCCCTCTGTGATTATTTAGATATTGATTTAATCTGCACCCAACCACAGATTGTACAAGGCAAATTTACTGGGCATTATCAAACCCCTGATTGTAGCGGGGAACAAAAAAGCCTGCGCGTACAAGCAACTTATGATTTAACTCAGTTTGCGAATATTTATGCCTATGGCAATAGTCATGAAGACGAAGCTTTGCTGGCGCTTGCCGACTACCCGTTTATGCTTGGACGAGATCTAGATTTACCACCTTTAGGGTTAAAATCAGCATAAAAAACCACCCAATTGGGTGGTTTTTACTCGCAAGTCATAGCAAGCTTATTTTTTAAATGGGAACGCGTATTTCACAATACGTTTTAACACGCTGCCATATTGTTTCACTAAACTAGCATTGTTGTAGTTTAAGCCATATTTTTCACATACTGCTTCTACTTTTGGTGCCATTTGGCGATAACGACGTGCCGGTACATCAGGGAACAAATGATGTTCAATCTGATGACTTAAGTGACCTGTTAAAATATGGAACGCTTCTGAACCAGTGAGGTTTGATGAACCACGAATTTGGCGCATATACCAATGACCACGGCTTTCATTTTGCATCACACTTTTTGGGAACACTTCTACATCTTTGGTAAAGTGACCACAGAAAATAATACTAAATGTCCAAACGTTACGAATACCATTGGCCACCATATTTCCTGTCAGGACAGGCAATGCCGCTGGACCTGCAATCACTGGGAAGAAGACATAATCTTTAAACAATTGTTTAGAGATTTTCTTTTGCAGCGGACGCCATTCTTCTTTAAGTTGTTGTTTGCTCTTGCGTCCCATCCAGACTTTACCAATTTCTAAGTTCTGAATTGCCACGCCCCATTGGAACAAAGTACAAAATGGGATGCTATATAAAGGCTGTAATAAATGTCCTGGCTTCCACCGTTGTTCTGGAAACAAACGTACTAAACCATAACCAATATCATCATCCATCCCTTTAATATTGGTATAGGTATGGTGTTTATAGTTATGGGTTTGACGCCAGTTATCTGCGGTACCTACAATATCCCATTCATAAGTCTGACCATTGAACTTTGGATCATTCATCCAGTCGTATTGACCATGCATGACGTTATGACCCAGCTCCATGTTCTCTAGAATCTTGGCTACACCTAATAAGCCTGTGCCTAACACCCAAGCTGGTGGGAACCAACCTGCAAATAAGCAGGCACGTCCTGCAATTGAAGTATAACGAATGGTTGAGTAAACTTTACGGATGTATTTGGCATCTTTTTCACCAATATCATCCAACACTTCTTGTTTAATGGCATCGAGTTCACGCGCCAAGTTGTCCAATTCCGCCTGAGTTAATTC
Source organism: Acinetobacter sp. CY17 (assembly GCF_059515825.1). Lineage (NCBI taxonomy): Bacteria > Pseudomonadati > Pseudomonadota > Gammaproteobacteria > Moraxellales > Moraxellaceae > Acinetobacter > Acinetobacter sp. CY17. Next base: position 114,891 of record NZ_JCAKMX010000002.1, on the reverse strand, counting down.
GCGGTTTTTCGGATTTTTAAAATATTCGATTTTAACGGGCATATTCATAATTTTTAGGCTCCATTACAGATCAATAATTAGATCCGACTGCGCGGAATTAACACAAATTTTTAATAAATTGCCAGGTTCGGCATTTTGACCACCATTGACAATATTTTTGGTGCTGCCTTCAACCTTGTTACATGCGCATTTATTACAAATACCCATGCGACAACCATGCTTTGGCTTAATATTTTGTTGCTCAAGACTCACTAAAATTGACTGACCTTTAGGAATCGTCACAACTTTATTCGATTGAGTGAGTGTCACATTAACAAAACCTGTTTCAGCGCTTGACTCAGTGCTCATACTAAATGCTTCAGTATGAATGGTATGCGCCTCTGCAAACATCTGTTGTGCTTGTTTGGCAAAACCAGATGGCCCACAGGCATACACAATGGCATGTTGAATCTCGCCAAGCGATGCTAAATGCTGTGTATTTAAGCGTTCAGCTTGTGGCGCCTCTTGGGTACATAACAGTTCAAAATTAAAGTTGACGTATTGCTGTGCCCACGTTTGAAATTGCTCAACAAAGGCCGCATCAGCTTGGGTTTTGACCCAATACAAGAGCGTTACCTTCTGATCGGTCATTTGCTGGGTATGTACTAAGCTTTGCACTAAGCTGTACATTGGCGTGATGCCACTGCCTGCTGCTAATAACACCAAAGGTGCAGTGCTTTTAGGCAAAGTCATTTCACCAAAAGGTTGACCTAACTCTAAAATATCGCCCACTTTTGCGTGTTGGGTTAACCATGTGCTGACCTTACCACCAGCGACTTTTTTTACCGTGAGCAGGACATGTCGATCATCAATTTTCGTTAGGCTATAGCTGCGTTCATAACGCACCCCATTGACCACCACAAACACAGGATGATGTTGACCTGCTTGACCCATATTAAAGTGTTTATTGACTTGTAATGTGAAACTTAAAGTATCTTGTGCTGTTTGATCTTTATGAACAATTTTACCCAAGGCCTGCTCTACCGACCAAAGTGGGTTAATTTTTTGTAGCCAAAAATCGGCATCACGTGGCTCTAACACCGCATTCAATAACAGATTAAGAGGAGATTTTTTTACTGTTGTATGCATATTGATGCACCAAAACCGACGAAACTTTAATTATTATACACATGTATATATATTTGTATATATATTAGATCAGATTTTATCCAATCGATAAACAAATCACAATCCAGCAGTAAAACTCGCTATAATGCAAAAGATGTCTTTATATTCCTCATTCTTATGAACCCGTCTTTGATTCATGCCAGTACCGATGTGCACACTGCTGAACCGCTGTCTACACAGCCGGTGATTACGCGTTCAGCAGGACGTAAAGCCACCATTACCAAAGAAGAATTATTCCAAGCAGCACTCAATTTAATTGGCCCAACCAAAAGCATTGCTGCTTTAAGTTTACGTGAAGTAGCACGTGAGGCAGGTATTGCGCCCAATAGCTTTTACCGTCATTTTAAAGATATTGATGAACTCGCAATTGAATTGATTGAACGTTCTGGGATTGTATTACGGCAAATTTTGCATCAAGCGCGTTTAAAAGCCTCTAGACAAAGCAGTATTATCCGTACTTCAGTTGAAGTGTTTATTGAACAGCTCGATGCCGATGAAGGCAACTTAAGCTTATTATTACGTGAAGGTTATACAGGTTCTAAATCTTATAAAGAAGCGGTAGAACGTCAGTTAAATTTTTTCCAACAAGAACTGCAAGAAGACCTGATTGTGTTAGAAAAAATTAACCGCAGTAAAATTGCGCATCCTGATTTAGTGGCCAAAGCCATTACCCAGTTGGTGTTTAATATGGGCGCTAAAGTGATTGATATGCCAAGTGAAGAACGTAAAGTGGTGGCTGAGCAAACCATGATTATGTTACGCATGATTTTAGAAGGCGCACGCCATTTAGATGAAGCCAAAATTCGTTAATATGTGCTTTATTAGGTAATAAAAAAAGCAGCTCGAAAGCTGCTTTTTTTGATGCTCGTTATGGTTTAACTACCACCATGACTTGAATCGCTTCAGGTGTTACGCCTAGGCCATCGAGTAAACTTAAACCTTCTTTTTGCAATTTTTGTAGACGTGTAATTTCATCTTCACGAATACTTGGGTTAAATTGTTTCAGGTAAGTTAAACGATCAATTTCGTATTGCCATTTACCACCATACACTTCTTTCGCTTGTTGCTTAAATTGAGGTAAAGCTGCTTTGGCTAGTTCTAAAGCTTGAGCATAACGTGCTTCAATCACATCACGACGGGCTTTCACCACTTGGCGGCAACTGTTGCTATCTAAATGATGTAAGTATGGCTTTAACACTTCAGGTGCAACCTTTTGTGATAAATCCTGACCTTTTTCACTTAATAATACACGTACCAATTGTTGCGGTAAGCTGGCTGGCAAGTTCAAGGCTTTTGGTGCCACCACATCGACTTTAAACCATACTTCGACCAATACAGAACCTTGTGGCAGTGCCGCTGATTTTAAAATCGCAACATTGGTACTCCCAAAGCCTTGTGTATTGATCATCTCCATCACGCTTTCGGTAAATGGATGCTCTAAAGTTAAATACTGTGCATCTTCGCGAATTTGGGCTTGATCACGGTAGAAGGTCGCGGTCATGCCTTCTTCATCAAGGGTTAAACCTTGCACTTGCATTTGATCAGTTGGCTTGATGATCACCGTACCATTACTTTGCTCATCAAAATCAATGTTGGTTGAGGCCATAAAGCGCTTCATAAACATTGGCAAGGTGGTGTTATCATCATAGTCTTCAAGTGCGTTCACAATCTCTTGCGCCACCATTGGACGGCATGAGTTGTACTCAAGCAAACGGTCACGACCGGCTTGTAATTCACGCTCTAAGGCTTCACGCTGTACAGACACTTCCTCAAGCAAATCTTCAAAACGCTGACCTTGATCACTCAATAAGCAATCTTTTAAGTCCACAATAAAGTTTTCTTGTAGGGTTTGCGCCGTTGGTGAAATATTACTAAAGATATTTAAACCTTCGTTATACCAACGGAACATGCGCTCTTGTGCAGTCCCCATCAGGTATGGCACATGAATTTGAATACGATTTTCTTGACCAATACGGTCTAAACGACCAATACGCTGTTCTAACACATCTGGGTTAGCAGGCAAGTCAAATAAAATTAAGTCAGAGGCAAACTGGAAGTTACGCCCTTCTGAACCAATTTCTGAACAGAGTAAAATTTGTGCACCATATGAGTCTTCCGCGAAATAAGCCGCAGCTTGGTCACGTTCTAATAAACTCATGCCCTCATGGAACATGGCTGTACGAATACCAGCATGTAAACGTAATACGTTTTCTAAAGCTTCAACCACAGGGCCACTACGGGCAATTAAAAGCACTTTTTTGTGTTTTAAATCGACACGAAGTTTTTCCATCAGCCACATGACGCGTGGATCATGTTCCATCCAAGCACCGTCAAGCTGTGCTTCTTCTGGCCACATTTGTTCACGTAATTTACCATCTTTTGACCAGTTTTCCGGTGCAATCAGTGGCGCAGGCTGACAATCACGACCTGGGAAACCTTGAATCGCTTCACGCGTATTACGGAATAAAATACGCCCTGTACCATGACGGTCGAGTAATTCATGAATCGCACGGAAACGTTGCTCAGGCTGATCTTCAATACGATGACCGAGTAAAGCTTCAAGTGCGCTTAAATGCTGCTCTTCAAGCGGCAAATCCGACATCAACACTTCAGCAATTTTAGCGGTATGTTGATATTGTTCTTCTTCATCTAAGAAGCGATCAAGCGAGCTAAAGCGCTGTGGATCAAGTAAGCGTAAACGGGCAAAGTGACTTTCGACACCCAATTGTTCAGGGGTTGCTGTTAATAGTAAAACGCCAGCGGTTTGCTGTGCTAGTTCTTCAACAAGATCGTAACGGTCGTTACCACCTTCGTCTTCACTCCACATTAAGTGATGCGCTTCATCCACCACCAATAAGTCAAAACCTGCTTCTAAGGCTTGTTCACGCAAATCATCATGGTCAATCATCAGATCGACAGAGGCAATAATGCGTTGTTCAGTTAAAAACGGGTTTTGTTCTGGGTCGTGTTCTTTGATCGATGCCGTGCGGGTTAAGTCAAACAGCGAGAACTCAAGATTAAAACGACGACGCATTTCAATCATCCACTGATATTGCAGTGAATCAGGCACCAAAATCAAAATACGTTCAGAGCGACCGGTTTTGAGTTGTTGATGGATAATTAAACCAGCTTCAATGGTCTTACCTAAACCCACTTCATCGGCCAGTAACACACGCGGTGCAAAACGCTGACCAACTTCGTGTGCAATATACAATTGATGTGGAATTAAACCGACACGTGAGCCGACTAAACCACGTAAACGGCTGCTTTGCATATTGGCTTGCATCAGCATCGCTTCAATACGTAAGTCATACCATTCTTTATAGTCAATTTGGCTGGCCAAAAGACGCTCTAAGGGTTTAGACAGCTGAATAGTCGCGCCAATACGGGTTTCGTTTAACGATTTACGTTCATCTGTACCATCTTCTAATGTACGAATCACGTTGTAACGCAATACGCCACCACGATCTTCAAACGACTCAACTCGCCATGTGATGCCTTCTTGGTCATGCAGTTCATCACCCGCATTAAACACAATACGAGATAAAGGCGCATTACTACGTGCGTAGACACGGGTTTCATCGCTCTTTGGGAATAAAATGCTGACCGATCGCTCATCTACATCAATAAGAACACCTAGACCGAGTTCTGTTTCTGTGTCTGACAACCAACGTTGACCAATAGCAAACTGCTGCAATTTTTCCACCTTTATCTGTAAAATTATGACGGCGCTCAACACTTTATTGGAGCAGAAAACGCCATCTTATCGCAATATATTGTGACATAAAGCCCACCAAAAAGTGAGCTTTGTTGAGGTTATTTGTTTGGGTGTTTAAAACGGGACTGGGCAATCAAATGCCACAGGTTTATCACGAAATGGATGCATAAAACTTAAATGTGCCGCATGTAAACATAAACGCGGCATTAAGCATTGTTGTTCTGGGCTGGCATATAAAGTATCACCGACTATCGGGTGTCCTAAATATTGCATATGCACACGAAGTTGATGCGAACGACCCGTAATCGGTTTAAGTTTAACGCGTGTGACTGGCTGGCCTTGAATCTCAAAATGCTCTAGCGCCTGCCAATGGGTTAAGGCTGGTTTGTCATGTTCAGGCGCAGCAATATGCAGTGGCGGACGACTTGGATCATAAATCACTGGCACATACACAATGCCTTCGCCTTGTAGCGTACCTGCCACCAAGGCTTGATAGACTTTTTCGGTTTGGCGTTCTTGGAACTGACGTGCAATGGATTTTTGCCCCATTTTATTTAAGGCAAAGACTAAAATGCCTGAAGTATCCCGATCTAAACGGTGAATCAGTAAGGTATTTGGTTCAATGACTAATAAGCGATTGATTAAGCAATCTTGTAAATCCTCGGTTTTACCGGGAACCGTGAGTAGGCCTGCGGGTTTATGAATGACCATAAAATCCCGATCACGATGAATCAGGTGTTCAGTTAGAAAATTACTCAAGATTCCAATCCAAGCTGATCACAAAAATAAGGCGGCAATGATAAAAAGCTTAAGGCATAATTACAATGCAGAATTACATAATTGCTGGGCTTTTTTTCGCTTTTCAGCGAAAAAGCAGCATTAACGCGAATTTAACAAAAACTGCATTAATGCTTGTACGCTGTTATGCTCGTAAAAATCCTCATAAACAATCTCAGCACCATTGGCACGCCATAAACCAATCAAGCTCACAATGGCCACAGAATCTAAACCATAAGCACGTAGATCTTGTGTGGGATCAATTTCTAAAGCTTCTAAGTCAAGCTGTTCCGCAATGGCCAATAAAATTCCTTTGGGTGACAAAATCTGTTCACTTGGCGCACTTAATGACCATAAGCGTTTTAAGCTATAGCTATTGATATGCTGAAAACCTTGTGCAGTTAAACTATCTAACCCTTGAATATGTTGTTCTTGGTTGCCCAATAAAATCGCATCTTCAATCAGGCAAATTTGCTCGGTCACGCTATATAAATGCGGCAGAATTTGTTTCAGCATTGGGGTAATTTGTCCCGCAATCATTAACTGCGGATAGTGTGACAATAACTCACCTAAACGTTGCATGCCTTGAGTTAAATCATCACCATAAATATCGACTATAGGAATATCTAAAGCTTTGGCCTTTTTGACTAAAGCCCTGAGGTTTAGCAATAACTCATGCTGTTGATTGTCTTGCTGACGTAAATCATGTAAACCCACCAACAATAAAACCGCTTTTGTCGAATCAATAGCCCATTTGGCGTGAGAAGGACGCAATTGGATTTTTTTGGGCATGGGGTACAACATCAATTTTCTCAGCAAACAAAAACGCCATTATAGCAAGCTTGAGCTAAAAAGATTTTTAAATGACTGGACAAGTTAGTTTAAACCAATAAAAAGGCCCGACGTCCTGTCGGGCCTTTTGTGGGTATGGGGTTACTTGAGGTATAACTCCTGTCGTACCTAACTTTCCATGTGTTGTAGAACTTATCATTGTTGTTTTTGGTTCTGGAAACTTCCTGTTCCCTATGGGTTTAAGATAATAAAAATCTAAGCTCAGATATATAGGCAATTATCGCTTTATTTTGTACGCTCAGGCTTACAATACTTAAGCACCTTGTTGGCCTAAAAACTGCTGAATTGCATGCTGGGCAATTTGTGCATCTTCATAAGATTTAACTCCAGAAACACCCATCGCACCCACCAATTGACCTTGATAGATAATCGGCTCACCACCTTCTAACATGCCTGAAAAGCTCTGCATGGTTAAAAAGCCCATTTGCCCCGCTTTAATGATATCTTCAAATAATTTTGATGGACGACGACTCATCGCGGAGCATTTGGCTTTTTCTAGACATAAGTTGGCCGTCATAGGTGATGCGCCATCCATACGCTTCATGGCAAGTACACTGCCCGTTTCATCCACCACCGCAATACTGACATTAAAATTATGCTGTTGAGCATATTGATAGGCTTGTTCTAATAAAAATTCGGCATCTGTGAGAGTTAAATAATGTTTAGTTTGCATAAGCTTTCTCAGCATAAAAATGTATAAAAAAGCCCGTTGATACAACGGGCCTTTGACAATAGTAAAAAGTTAAGCTGACGCTTTCATGGCAGCAAAGGTTTCACGTGCGGCTTGAATGGTAAATTCAATATCTTCATCCGAATGCGCGCTTGAGAAAAAGCCTGCTTCAAAAGCTGAAGGAGCTAAGTTTACACCGCGTTCTAACATGCCATGGAAGAATTGACGGAATGCCGCCACATCACATTTCAGCATTGAATCAAAGCTGGTGATGTCATCTTGATCAGTAAAGTACAGACCAAACATACCGCCTACTTGTTGCGTTTTAAAGGCAATACCGGCTTCATCAGCAGCAGCTTGTAAACCTACCAGTAACTTAGCCAGTTTGGCCGTTAAGTTTTCATAAAAACCCTCGGCACGTAAATGTTTAAACATTTCAATACCCGCACGCATTGCCAATGGATTACCTGACAATGTGCCTGCTTGATAGACAGAACCGAGTGGTGCGATACATTCCATCACTTCGCGTTTACCACCAAAAGCACCCACAGGTAAGCCAGCACCAATGATTTTACCTAAAGTGGTAAGATCAGGTTTTACGCCATAATGCGCCTGTGCACCGCCTAAGCCAACGCGGAAGCCAGTCATCACCTCATCAATAATAAAGACCGAGCCATGCTCGTCACACACTTCACGAATCGCTTGTAAGAAACCTTGAATTGGTGCGACCAAATTCATGTTACCTGCGACAGGTTCCACAATCACACCGGCAATTTCAGAACCAAATTTAGCAAAACATTCTTTTAAAGTTTCAATGTCGTTATACGGCAGAGTTAAAGTATGTTTGGCAAAATCGGCTGGTACGCCTGCTGATGTCGCCTCGCCTTCACCTTTAGTTAAAAGGCCTGAACCTGCTTTAACCAGTAATGAATCTGAATGACCGTGGTAGCAGCCTTCGAATTTAACGATTTTGTCACGCCCTGTATAACCACGCGCTAAGCGAATCGCGGTCATGGTCGCTTCTGTACCTGAGTTGGTCATACGTACCAATTCAATCGATGGCATGATTTCACAGATAATATCGGCCAATGTGGTTTCATGTACGGTTGGAGCACCAAAGCTTAAACCATCAACCGCAGCCGTTTGTACAGCTCGAATAATATCAGGATGGGCATGACCTAAAATCATTGGCCCCCAAGAACCCACATAGTCGACATAACGTTTACCGTCGACATCAAATAAATAAGCACCTTGGGCTTTTTCAATAAATACAGGTGTCCCACCAACGCCATTAAAAGCGCGTACAGGTGAGTTCACCCCACCTGGAATATGTTTGCTGGCTTGTTTAAATAATTGTTCTTGCTTTGCAGATAAACGCATGTTGTATTCTCAAATAAAAATTAAATAAAAATTTAAGCTTGGTCGGCAAATAGTTCTGACCAATCATAGACACGTTGGCCAACCACAGACATCGAGCGACCCAATACATCACTCACCACAGCACACAGATCAGCACCCGCAGCAATGACTTCTTTTGAATTTTCAACAGTTAAACCACCAATCGCACAAATCGGCACATTCAACTCAGCTTTGGCTTGTTTTAAGGTGTCTAGACCAATATTGCCCGCTTCTGGTTTAGTGTCTGTGGCAAAAATCGCACCAAATGCCACGTAATTCGCGCCATCTGCGACAGCTTGTTTGGCAAGTTCTAGCGAGTTATTGCAACTACGCCCAATAAGGACGTTTTTAGGTAAACGTGCCACTGCTTCTACAATCGAACCATCATCTTGACCCAAATGTACGCCTACACCGTAATGCACCGCTGCTTCTAAATCATCATTAATCACAAAGGGTACTTTGTATTGGGCACATAAATGTTTCATGTACTCAATTTCATAAGCTTGCTGGTCTTTTGGCACTTTTTTGCGACGATATTGCAATACAGCCACTTCATAAGTTGCCATTGCGCCTTCTAACTTAGCAAGCAATAGCTCAATTGGATCATCATTGGTAATTAAATATAAACCGCGCATGTGCCAAATACTCTAAATTTAAACAATGCCGCATTATGGCACTGTTCTGTTATAAGCAAAAGATCGTGGCTGAAGTGGTGGCTTTATTCGCAGTTAATTTTATCTAAACTCTGATTTTTTAGACTAATCTTGCCGCGTAGCACATCGGCCAACATGCGCCAATCCGAGATAAAACTGTATACAGGCTGTTTAAAACTGGCAGGACGATTACGTTCATATTTAAAATGTCCAAGCCATGCACAGGCATAGCCTGCGGCAATACCATACAATATATAACGTGGCTTTGCTTGGATGATGGCTGCCGTTACACTCACCAAAGCTAAACTACTGCCTAAAACATGTAAACGACGGCTGCTGATATTGCGATGCTCGCTTAAATAAAAACGATAAAACTGCTGATAATTTTGAATGGGCAACTGCGCTTGTAGCAAAGCGTTCATGTTTAAATCCTTTTGTTATTGTATATCGTGCTATCTAACATGCGATAAGCTGTGCTCAAAAGCAACACAGCCGACCTGTTCTTGATCTGCTTTTTGGTTACAATGAGGCATCCATTTTTATAAAAGTGATTGATATGCTTGAAGTCGAACTTAAATTTCAGATTCCTGAGGGGCGTCGTACTGCGTTAATGAAAGCCTTAGATCCGAAAAAATCTGAACAGCTTCAACTTCAAGCCAAGTATTACGACACTCAAGATAAAAAATTAGCTCAAGCACGCGCTGCGATTCGGCAGCGTTTAGAAGGCGACAGATGGGTACAAACCTTTAAAGCCAGCCGCAGTCATTTGGCCCGTTTTGAACATAATCATGATTTAGGCATATTAGAGCACTCGCCAGCATTGGATTTAAGTATTTACCGTGCTGTGCCCGAAGCCGAACAATTACTGAAAGACGCCTTAGCGGATAATCTTGATCAATTGCAACTGATCTTTGAAACCGATATTGAGCGTACTTTACGCGTCATGCCCTATGGCGAGAGTCACATTGAAGTCAGTCTAGATATTGGTGAAATTCGTGCTCAAGGGCGCATCATGCCCATTCATGAGGTCGAATTTGAATTAAAAGCGGGCTCAGTACAAGATTTATTGACTTTTAGTTTTGAATGGGTAAAAAAATATCAACTTTGGCTCGATGTACGCAGTAAAGCTGAATTTGGCAATTTGTTAGCAGACGACCTACAAGTGAGCCCGGCTCAGCTGGGTAAAGCCCTGCAATTTTCTAAAAAAGAAACTGCCGATCGTAATGTACGTCAATTAATTTCCCAACAAATGCAGCACTTATTGCCCAATATTGCTGCTATGTCAGCAGGTGTTGCCAATGCTGAACATATTCAGCAAGCCCATCAAGCGTTGCATCAATTACATTTAAGCGTGTTATTGTTTAAAGATTGGAGTGCCGATATCTCTGACAAATGGGCGCATCAATTAGCTGCATTTAAAGGTCAATTTGAACAGCTGAAGCATTTACAACATATGCAAAGCACCTTAGAACAATTGCTGCAAAGTCCCACGACGAGTGCCAGTCTCGCACAAGACTTGCTCTATGCAACGGAAAAGCTCAATAACTTAGTTCGCTCAACGCAAAATGTGCATCACTTCTTAGAGTTGCTGACCTTTAGTTTAGGACATGCCGAGCCAAACTCTTTATTTGATTTAAAAACCACCGCGCAGCACACCTTACAGCAACACTACAAACAATTGGCTGATGCCTTACATCAGGCAAGCCCTGAAAACTTAAACTCCATTGATGTGCTTATTACAGCCTTGCAGCAACTTAAGTTTAGCTTTCCCTTACTCACGCAAATTTATGATGTGAAGAATTTGCAAAAATATGCCAAAGCGTTGAATGATGCCGACATTGCTGCTGAGGAATATCATTTACTTCATTTAGCCAGTCAATATTTACAAGACACTGAACTGGCCGCCAGTGACTGGTTTGCTTTAGGTTGGCTCACGGCTAAACAAGAAGTGTATGCTGAACGCGTGCTAGAGGTGACAGGGCAATTTTTACTCAGTCGTAAATTTTTAAAATAAGACCACTTTTGCTTACATGCAGTGGCTCAATTTTTGTATATAGTGATACATATACTAAAAAAGAGCCGCTAAAATGTCTGAGATAGAACTAAAATTTCAAATTCCTACCGCACAAACAAAAGCATTAACCAAGGCCATTTTACAGCTAAAGCCTACTCTTTTAAGCTTAGTCGCACATTATTATGACACCCCCGAGCTTGAATTAGCCCAAGCCAATATCTCATTGAGGCAACGTCTGGAAAATCAAGTCTGGAAGCAAACCTTAAAAGCTCCAAGTTCACAAGCCGCCACCCGTATTGAAATTGATATTGCCTTAAAACAAGCACCTGAAAATCTTGATCTAAAGCTTTATCAACAACATCCTCAAGCACAAGCATTATTAAAACCAATTCTGCATAGACAAAAATCTCTGGTACGACAACTCAGTACCGAGGTGCAGCGGCAAATACTCGAGCAACAACAGCCAAATAGCACAATTGAAATTGCTCTAGATCAAGGTTGGTTGATCACAAAAGATAAAAAGGTCAAGATTTCAGAAATTGAGTTTGAGCTTAAAAGCGGTCCAATCACTGAGCTCATTAAGGTAATACGTCCTTGGGTGCAGAAATATAGCTTATATTTAGATACGCAAAGTAAAGCAGAACGCGGTTATGCGCTGCTAGACGCAGATCAACAGCCAGCGACTTATCAAAGCAATTTTCTCTTACAGAAAAAGCAATCTACTGAACAAGCTCTACGTCGTATGGTCAATCACTGTCTACAACATCTATTGCCCAATGCCAGTGCCATTGCCCGCAATGATTACCATGCAGAACATGTACATCAAGTAAGGGTTGCTATTCGACGCTTAAGAAGTGCCTTTAAAACCTTCCAACACTGGACCATAACTGACTTAGCGCCATGGCAACAACAATTAAGGCAAATCTTTCAACAGTTAGGTACGACACGCGATCAAGATGCGTTAAATGAAAGCTTAATCCCACTCCTCCAACAAGCAGGCTCACCGCTGGATCAATTGCCTCAGACACCTACAAAAAGCGTGAACTTAAGCCACTTGTTTCGTGAATCAACCACGACCTTGCTTTGGTTAGATTTAATTGCTTTTAGTCAAAGCCAAGTTGCCCAGCCACCAACTTCACTGCAAACACAGGTTAATCAACGTATTGGCAAGTTACATCACAAAGTTGTGGCGCAACAGCATGTCTTTATGGATTTATCGATTGAAGAAAAGCATCAATTACGCAAACAGGTTAAACAATTACGGTATAGCTTAGAGTTAACACGTGGCGTGTTAAAACCTAAAGTGGTTAAAGCGTATTTAAAGGCGTTAAAACCGCTGCAAGAAGTGCTAGGAGAGTTTAATGATCTAAGCGTGGCTGAAACCTTAATTGTGCCTGCACTTCAACAAGAGCCGCGTTATTGGTTTATGTTGGGTTGGATTAGGGCACAGCAAATGCATGTCTTAACACAGGCAGACCTTGCCTTAAAACGCTTTGCCCAACAGGCAAAACTTTAAGGCAGACGAATCAGCTGCGAAAATAGAGGCTGTGCCTGATCTGGGCCTTGTGTTAAGTGTGCAGTCTTGGGATTGACATGGGCACGCTTTTTCCATTCGTCAAGACTGATGCTTTGATCCAATTGACCATGAACATACAGATAATCAGGTAATAACCCCGGTAATAAAACACGGTAATCACGCGGCACGTTGCCCATAGCATATTCAATCAAGTCAAATAAAATCGTAGTGCAATTACTGACTAAGGTATTGTACCAACGTGGCTGATGATTGAGGCGATTGGCTTGATTGAGATATTCTAAAAATAACATCTGCATTTCAGTGGGCTGCATACGTATAGGATAAATATAGACCTCCTCATCACGAATATTACTGCGCGCATAAATGACATCGTTCTCATCGCCTACCACTAAAGCCAATTCGTATTGCCGAAAAAAGCCACCCAAGACTGAAAAGCCTTCATGTTGTTCTTGGCGTACTTCTAAAGAAAATGCCAAATGTTGACCATCTTGAAACCCAAAGCTGATAAACGCGTGTGCCACTAGACCTTGAATAAAATGTGAAACAATTAAATCCACACGCTCAATATTTTCTAAAGCATAGCGCCGAGTTTCCCATTGGGTGGTGTATTGCTCATCACTGTGCCAAATAAAATTACGTACGTTTTGAATCTCGACTTGGCCATCGACAAAACGATAATTGGCTATACGTTCAACATTGGCTTGCCATTGGCGGTCATTTTGCGGTTTAAGTAAGAAAAAATAGCCCACCACTACAGTAAAACTAATGAAATATAGGGCTTGTACATATTTTAAATGCGCTTGGCGAGGCGCACGTAAGTAAAAACATAAGCTGGCAAAAATCAGCCATATCGCTATGAGTAAATAACTGAGTGCTGCTGAAATGGGTTGTTGCACCCAAATCAACAGCATCACCCACAGGCTGGTGGCCATTAAAAAAACAGCATAGCAAAACGCGATCCATGGTGGCATATGTAGTCTTTGTTGTTGTTTTATTGCCTTTAGCCTAGCATGCGGAGCTCGGCTCAAGTGTTATGATTTTAGCGATTTTTGGCAAAAATCTTCCATGTGCCGTTATCGGCAATGGGGTCACTATAACTGTCATTGCGTTGTTTACGTGGTTTGTCTCGTGCATCCACCAATTTAAAATGCGGCTCTACACTTAATACAATGCCATTGACGTAAAAGCGCGTGCGGGTATAGTCACTTTGCCCATGCTGAAACACATAGGTACGTAAATCAATAAATTCACGGTGTGCCACCAATGCTGCGGTGCTATCGGTTGCCAGCCAATCTTGCATGGCAAAAATTTGATCTTGCTCAAACTGACCACATTTTTCAATGAGGCTGGCTACCCCACGAAAAGTTTTAGACTCTTTGGCCCGGGTTTTGTTAATCCGAATCCGATCCACATGAAAATAAAATAACGGTAGATTTAAGTGACTCGGCAGATGAATAGCATCCATGACCTCGCCTTCTTCTGCCATAAAGGGTTGGAATAAATCTTGTGCCCGACTAATGAGGTCTTGCCACTGTGCAGCATAGCGCTCTACCTCTTGCGCTGTCCCATAATAAATTGGCAAGCCTTCGACATGTGCCAAGTCTTGCGGTGGCCAAATGTGTTGACGTAATAGCGCAATGTCGTTTTTTAAACTTTGTATAGCAATTGCATTGTCCTTCATCGTATCCCTCTTTTTAAAATACTTAGGCTATTTTTAGATTAAGGCAAAGGTTTAGTTTCTGCAAGGCTTTGCCTATAATGGCGCTTTAGATATTGATGTTTAGGAACAGTTCATGGTTCAAAAGATTGAAGCAACCGATGTAACCGAAGAAGAAGCGTTAAATGCGGCTTTTTTTGAACGGGCTGATGCGTTTATTAAACAAGCCAACGAATTTTGCCATATTGAAAAAGGCTCAACTGTTAAACCGCATGACCTCCGTGGTCAAGTCAGCTCTGCAATGCTGTTTGCTGCATCACGCTTTAATACTTGGGTGGCTGCCAACAACTTTAAAGATGGCGAAGAAATGCGCGCCGCTAAAGAACAAGTGATGTCATATTTATTGCAACAATTCCAATTGATGCTAGAAGATAACTATGACGAATATTGCGACCAATTTGAAAATTACTTACGTTTCCGTCGCACCGAAGAACATCATGCGCATAAACATGAACATAAACCACATGATTAACTAAAAAAGCCCCGTATGGGGCTTTTTTAATGGGCTATTCAACTTCAAGCTTGGCTTGCATAAAAAGACGCGCATAACCTGAAATTTCAATGCGATCATGTTCTAACATTTTGCAATACAACGTCCCGCCACGGCTTGAAGCCTGATAAGCGATCAGTTCGGTTTTGGCTAATTTTTCTGCCCAGATTGGAATAATACCTGTATGAATCGAACCTGTGACTGGGTCTTCAGGAATACCATTGGCGGGTGCAAAATAACGTGATACACAGTCATATTGCTGATCAAAACTGCTAATGGCAACATCCAGTTGGCTCGCATCTGCGGTAATCGCAGTACGGATTTTGCCAAGCGTTTTGAGCAGTTCCATATTTGGGCGTTCATCACATACATCTTGTACCGATTCGTAGATGACAATGTACGCCTGCTGGTTTAAATACACCGCTTTAAAGGGTTTGGTTAAAGCTTGGCGTAGCACTTCAGGCACATCTGTCACCAACTCAGCACGGCGTACTGGAAAATTCATGCTCATTTTGCCATCTAGATGTTGATGAACAATAAAGATGCCCAAATTTTTAACATGAAAATAAATGGTTTTTTGTTCAGTAAAATCTTTAAATAAGACAAAGCTGCTGGCTAAAGTGGCATGGCCGCAAAAATCGACTTCAGTGGTTGGCGTAAACCAACGAATCTCAAAATTTGTTGCATCAATCTGTTTCACAAACGCTGTTTCTGATAAATTGTTTTCTAGCGCAATCTGTTGCATTAATGCATCATCCAGCCACTCATCGCGCACAATCACCGCAGCAGGGTTACCTTTAAACAATTTTGTTGTGAACGCATCTACTTGATACATCTGCATATTATGCTTCCTAATTGATGATGCTATATTTTAGCGGTTTTTCTTGTTAGGCTCAGAAAAATTACTTTTAAATGAGTCAATATCATGCTTCATCATTTACAAGCTGTTCCTTTAGAAAAGGCTTATCGTTTGCTTAATCATGGCCCAACTGTGTTGGTTTCTAGTCAAGACCAATACACCACAGGCGTGATGAGTGCGGCTTGGGCCTGTGCTTTAGAGTTTAGCCCAGCTAAGGTCAGCGTTGTACTGGATAAAAGCACCAAAACCCGTGAAATTATCGAAAATTCAGGATTTTTTGCCTTACAAGTCCCCACCGTGAAGCAACTAGATTTGGTTTATGCACTGGGTATGATGAGTCAACGTGACGCACCAGAAAAATTACGTCAATGTGGGGTGGAGTTATTTCATTTTAAGGGCCATGAGCATCTACCTGTAGTTCAAGGCTGTAGCGCATGGTTGTTGTGTGAGTTAATTCCTGAACCACATCACCAAGCTGAGCATGATTTATTTATTGGTCGGGTGGTGGCTGCCTATGCCGATGATCGAGTTTTTTGGGATGGCCACTGGCATTATCAAGATGCAGACCCAAGCTTTAAGAGTTTACATCATGTGGCAGGTGGCCATTTTTACACTATTGGCGATGCAGTATCGGTACATCAAGCAGATCAAGCTTGACCTACTGTCTGACAAGACTAGGCAAATTCTAGTAAATGCGCTTAAATTTAACCAAATAATAAAAAATTAAGGAACAGGATGTTCTCTACAACTCAACGTTTAAGTGTGTTTTTAATGTTAAGCACCGCGCTTGCCGTCGGGATTTTACGTTTTTCGTATACTGCGCTTTTACCAAGCACCCGATTGGCCTTTGAATGGACAAGCCAATTTGCCAGCCTATTGGGTAGTGCCAATTTACTTGGTTATTTAATGGGGGCTTTTTGGGCGATGCGTTTGGCGCAAAATGTCAAAATGTTGCACTATTTAAGTACTGCGGGTTTGATGGGCAGCATCAGCCTGCTCTGCTGTGCTTTTTCAGGCTTCGATGAGTTTTGGTATATCGCTTGGCGGATTGTTTCTGGCATTTGCGGTGGCTTAATGATGATTTTAGCACCTACTATAGTGGCACAGTGCTGTGATGCGGCAAAACGCCTACAAATTAATTTTATTGGCTTTAGTGGTGTCGGTATTGGGGTGCTGGCTGCCACCTTATTTTTACCCTACTTAGATCGTTTGAGTATTACCACCGCATGGCTAATTTTATTTGGCTTTGCATTAAGTTTTAGCGTGCTTATTGCCGCGATTATTTATCCCTTTAAAGCGCAGTTAGATCACAACACCCAAACTGTTGCGCCCAACACGCCTGCTGATGGCTTATATAAAAGTTTAATTTTGGTGTATGGCTGTAGTGCCTTTGCCTATATTCCACATTCCTTGTTTTGGATTGATTATTTAACTCAAAGTCTAGGCTTGTCTTTGTTTTGGATAAATTTTAATTGGATTTTATACGGTTTAGGCAGTGCCTTAGGGGCTGTCACTGCATATATGTTGGCTTTACAATTTGGTAATTTTAAAGCCTTAAAAATTTTATACAGTTGTTATATTGCGGCGATTTTATTTGCTATTTTTAGTCAAATTCCCTTCTTAACCTTTTTATCTTCGTTTTTAACTGGTTTACTCAATCCTGCTGTGGTGTTTTTAACGTCTTATACAATTTTACAAGTGTATGGTTTGGCCTATAAAAAACTCTGGGGTCTGGCCACAATTACTTTTGCGACAATACAACTGATTGGTGGTTTAAGCTTTAGTGCCTTGCAAAGTCTACAGGTTTCTTATAATCAACAATTTATTTTAGCAGCCTTAGTCTTATTGGCGGGCTTAATCTACTTTTTAGTCTCTTTAAAACGTGCGCATCGTCAGCAGCAACAAGCGCTTACTCAAGGTGCTTCATCATTTAAGTAAGGATAAGGATTGACTACACCTTGTCCTTTTAAGTAAATTCCATAATGTAAATGTGGCGGTGTATTTTTTGCATTGCCACTGTTGCCCACATAGCCAAGTAATGTGCCAATTTCAACCCAATCCCCTGCCTGAATATCTTCCGCATAATCATCTAAATGCGCATAATAATGCGAACTCAACGCAGGTCCTGTCACCCATACCACCTTACCTCCCAAATTATTAGTGCCTACTTCACGTACAATGCCTTGAGTTGTGCTGAGTACTGGCGTACCGCGTTTAGCAAAAATATCTACTCCTTGATGCTGCCGTCCAGCACTTCGTGCTGCGCCCCATGTATCGCTAATTTGGCGTACTTGCACCCCTTCTACCGGCACGATAAGTGACGCTTTTAATTGCTGGCGTTGCAATTGCCAATACCAATAAGGGCTTTGCCAACCTACAGATTCTGTGGCAGGCGGTGGTTGACACGCTGAAATTAAGACACTTAACACACTCACTACAAGCAGTTTTGGCATATCTACTCCAAACAATAAAACCCTCAAACTGAGGGTTTTATTGGTATTGGGTTTAGAGGTTATTTCGCTTTTTTACGCGCTTTTTGCGGTTGTTGTTGCTGCTGCTGTTGATCATTTTTATTTTGCTCTTGATCTTTTTGCTGCAGCTTCTGCTGATGTTGCTTTTTCTTATGTGCCATGTTCACTCACTCCTAGATTGATCTTGAGAGATTTATACGGACGAGTTCACTGTAACGGATTTTTGCAAAGCACCAAGTCCAACAATATTGCAATTTATTGCAATGTAAATTAAACATTCTTAATGGTGATTAAAATCATCATTTTAGGTTTTTATCTCTTACAATAAATACCTAATTGATTCATTTATTCACTCAATGTAACAGCCCTATTTATTTCTTTAAAATAAAAATAATTGGCAACAAGCAATACTTTCTTGGCATCTTGACGCATAATATCAACATCGAATTTTTTGCTTTATTTTGGACTGCGGTTTGAGGCCACAGCAAAATAGCGCAGTTTTTATATGTTTAACATTATTGAAGAAGCTTTTTTATGAAAATCGTCATTCTTAACAAGCCTTATGACGTCCTCTCCCAGTTTCGTAAAGACGAAGCCCATATGACCATGTCTGACTTTGTCGATGATCCAGACTTACGTCTTGCGGGTCGTTTAGATATGGACTCAGAGGGCTTGGTGTTTTTAACTGACCATGGCGGTTTAAACCAATACATTACCAACCCTGCCAATAAAAAGTTTAAAACTTATTTGGTACAAGTCGATGGTGATATCACTGAGGACGCGCTTGAGCAACTGCGTAAAGGCGTTGAGCTCAAAGATGGTATGACGCTGCCTGCTAAAGCCATTAAAGTGCAGCAGCCTGAATGGTTATGGGATCGTGATCCTCCAGTCCGTTACCGCGCTAATGTACCAACCTCTTGGGTTGAAATTCAAATTTGTGAGGGTCGTAACCGCCAAGTACGTCGTATGACTGCTGCCGTTGGTTTTCCAACACTGCGTTTAATTCGTACCCGTATTGGTCAAATTGATTTAGTGCAATTGGGTTTACAACCGGGCGAAACCAAAGAAATTGAACCTTTGTTATATTCAGATTTCCAAAATGTACCCAAGGAAGAACCCTACCGTTCACGTTCTTATGTGAAAAAACCGGGTGGTACAGGCGGTAAGCCAATGGTGCGTAAAAATAAAGATGGTTCTGTGAAAAAATCAGGCACCAAACGTATTTGGCAAATGGATGACAGTGAAAAGCCACGTCGTAAGACCAATGGTACTACACGTCCAAACACCAAAGCACCACGCGGTCGTGGCCGTG
The DNA here is from genome assembly GCF_059515825.1 of Acinetobacter sp. CY17. Lineage (NCBI taxonomy): Bacteria > Pseudomonadati > Pseudomonadota > Gammaproteobacteria > Moraxellales > Moraxellaceae > Acinetobacter > Acinetobacter sp. CY17. Next base: position 95,256 of record NZ_JCAKMX010000002.1, on the reverse strand, counting down.
GTCGCGGTTAAGTCATCGCTTATTTAAAAGCCTGCCCTTGTGGTGGGCTTTTTTATGCTTGTTATTTAAGATATAAAACTTAGGCTATTTTTAAACGCTTGAATTCACTTTGATCTTTATGTTATCTATACGCACACAATAAAAATTTATAGCTAAAACAAGGAAAATATTGATGGATCAAATGGTGAATCCCATGTTTAATAATGACATGCTGATGCAACAATTAGGCGCACATTTAGTTAGTTTTGCCGAACATACTGCAACGGTTGAACTTAAAATTACCGAACAGCATTTACAGGGGCATCAGACTTGTAATGGTGCGGTGATTTTTGCGCTATGTGATGCGGCTTTTGCGATTGCCTGTAATACAGGTGAGCATCCTGCTGTGGGGCAGCATTGTAGTATTAATTATTTAAAAGCAGGTGCTTTGGGTGATGTGTTAACTGCAACGGCAGAGCATAAAACCACCAGTGGCCGTACAGGGATTTATGACATTAGCGTCACCAATCAAAAGCAACAGATTATTGCTGAGTTTCGCGGCACTTCACGAATTATTAAATAAAAATAAGCTCACGAAAGTGGGCTTCTATAATCATTTTCAAATCTTACACAAGCTATTTTCTCAATACCATTAGATATAACGAGCGTAAAGTCATAATAATCACTATATATACCACCAAGCTGATTGCTATATCGTATTTCTATTCTGAAAGTAGTGTGCTTATGTAGAGTTAAACTCATTTTATCATTTTGATTTAATGCCAAAGTAAACTTATATTAGACTTCTTTCATAAGTTATTTTTTACTCAGCTCCAAATTGTAGATGCCCGCGATCAAATTAAATCTTAATCCGAGTCTTTTTCCTCGGTTTCGATAACGCTCGGCAAGGATTTTGAAGGTTTTCAAACGGCCAAATACATGCTCAATCCCAATTCTTCTTTTATTAATTTCTTGATTGTAAAATTTTAGCTCCAGATCTAGTTTGCAGCGCTTTTTTGCTTTTAATGGCAATAAGCTATTTGGATATACTGTATAGATCCCTTGATAACCTTTATCTGCAAGGATAAAGGCACCTGCAGGAATCTGATTCAAGTTGCGTTTGAAGAGTTCGAAATCATGTACAGCACCACGATTCGTACATAAACTCAGAACTTGCTGAGTTCTATAATGGATAATGGCCTGAACTTTGAAAGTATGTGCTTTCTTCTTGCCACTATAGCTTTTCTTCTGTTTTTTTAGGTCTTTGTATTGGGATTTCTGTGGCATCTACGACCACCACATTCCAGTCGATCCCTTTGCCTTCAGGCAAACTCTTAGGTAAATTAAATAGATTGGACTTGATGAGGCAGTCCTCTACCTGGCGGACGATTCTTGAAGCAGTAGGCTCTGACACGCCATAACTTGTTGCGACATGGAACAAAGTTCGATATTCACGCCAATAACTTAAGCACAGAAGAATTTGATCCTCTATACGCAATTTCGGAGGTCTACCTTTCTCTGGAACATGTTTCTGCAATTGCTCAACCATTACATAAAAGGTTGACCATGAGATGCCTGTATATCGCTTAAACTGTGTTTCAGAAAGCTTCTTTGAGTCGATGTATTTCATTCGTAAATTATGCATGAATATTCGAAATTCTTCGGTACAAATAAGAAGCAAAAAGTAGATCATTTTTTGATTTATGAAAGAGATCTATTCTTCATTAGATTTTAAAATATCTAATCCCATTTGATACTCTTCATTAGTATCCAACCTGTAAATCTCAACACATCTTGCGGATTGTCCAACATTCAATACTTGGAATGTAATCTCTTTTTTATCTGCTTTTGAATATTGAATATTATATATTTTCAATATTGGTTTAGCTGCGTTATGCATAGCTTTCATTTGGTCTGCTATAGCTTGAATATTTAATGCGTTACTCTTAGTCTGATCACAATACCCATAAATAAGCCATAACAATGTAAGCGGTGTAAATACTCCTGCTAATACGCCCGATAGTTCATAAAAAGTTGTCGGTCTATCGAATAACTCAAGAACGTAAAAAGCTACAAAGACGATGATCCATACTATAGAAGTAATAGCTACGAATTTAGTAGAAATAAGACTTTTCTCTTCCATATTAAAATAAAAAACCCATGTCGAAACATGGGTTTTAAGTTAAAACTGCTTCAAATGCAATTATGCTTTAAGCCATTTTTCAGCTTTGGCTTGATCTGCCACTTTTAACTCAACCGAAGCTAAGCCAGTTTCTGCTGCTGTCACTTCAAATTGCATTAACTCATCACGGCGGAAAGCAAGTACCGTAAACCTACCTTGCTGCTTGGCATAACTTGCAAGTAATTTTTCTGAGGCTTTTAAACCATCAATCGCAATAATCACATCATTGGCAGACAGACCTGCTTTAGCGCCTGCACCATCACGACGCGCTTGCTGAACCACAACACCTTCAGGTTTGTCGCTGAGCTTTAAACCAAAGGCTAAAGCTTTGTCATCTTTGACTTGATACGAAATACCAAATTCAGGGAATAACTGATCAAGTGGCAATTCATCTGTTGTATTGACTAAATGGTTGATTTGTTCAAGCCAGTTATCACCCGTTAATTCTTTACATAACTCGTAAATGGTACGTTGATTGACTTGAATACCGTTTTGCGCATTTTCATACAGTTTACGCATTAAGGCATCTAAACTTGAACCACGTAAACGTAAACCTAAGTCTAAACACAACGCCACTAAACAACCTTTGTTGTAATAGCTAGTACCTGCATTATTTGAGTTTTCATCTTGACGATAGAACTTAATCCACGCATCAAAACTCGATTCAGCCACAGTTTGTACAAAACGACCCGGATTTTGTAAATAACGATCAATCTGCGCTTTAAGCAACTCTAAATAGGCATCCTGATTGATCACCCCACTACGTAATAAAATCAAATCATCGTAGTAAGAAGTAAAGCCTTCAAAAATCCACAATAAAGAGGTATAGCCTTCTTTATTCAAATCATAATTGACAAAGTTTTCAGGACGGATAAATTTCACCAACCAAGAATGGAAATATTCATGGCTGCATAAGCCTAAGAAACGCTGATAGTCTTTCGATGGCTGTTCAGGCTCATTGGCTTTGGGTAAATCGGCACGCGGCGTAATTAAACTGGTGCTGTTTGGATGCTCTAGACCACCATAACTATTGCCCGTTGCCATGGTCATAAATGTATAGTCTTTAAATGGCGCCGAACCAAACAGTTGAATTTCTGTGGCACAGATTTTTTGAATGTCTTGCTGCATACGCTCAGCATTCATGGCATGTTTACCTGACACCACAAATTCGTGGGCAATCCCTTCAGCTTCAAAGCTAAAACGGGTTTGCTCTGCCAATTCAAATGGTGAATCAATTAGCTGCGCATAGTTATCCGCTTCTAAAGTAAAACGACCTTTGACTAAACTACGGGTTTTTAAGCCTGTGGCAATTTGGAAATGCTTTAATTCGTCAGGTAAGAAGACTTCCACCTCAACCGCTTTATGCTCTTGACCTTCTAAGCTTAAACAAGCACACGCTGGGTTAATGTATAGACGTGTTGCATCCACATAGGCGCCACGTACCGACAAATCATACGCATAAACATCATATTCAACCGTAATTAACTCGTAATCGGTATTAAACAAACGCCATTTATTTTTCTCAAATTTTTCAATTTCGAGTAAACGCCCTTCTTCATCATAAGCGCGTACGCTTTCTAAATGCTTGGCAAATTCACGGATTAAATAGCTGCCCGGAATCCACGTTGGCAGTGCTAAAACCTGTGTTGGCTCAGCCACAAAACGTAAAGTGACATGAGCAAGATGCTGACGATAATCGTCAAATTCGATTTGATAATGCAACATAATGGGCAAGACAAAAAATAAAATAGGTAACTTGGCAAGAAGCTTAACATTTTTTTGCCAAGCAATGCATAGACGTTGCATTTGTCGGCTTTTTGACTAGCCAGAAGAAAAAAAAAGGCATAGCATGCGCAGACTTTTTTTAGATTGCTTTGTCAATGGATTGGCAAATAAGGAACCGCCTTGAAACCTGTGTTTTACCTGTTGGCAAGCTTAGGGCTACTCTGCTCCAGCGCAAGCTATGCCAACCTACTTAACATTGCCCCTGAATCTGTTGAAGCTGAAGCGTGGACCATTGTGGATCCACAATCAGGTCAAGTGATTGCTGAACATAATAGCCATGTACAGCGTGCGCCTGCCTCACTCACCAAAATGATGGTGGCTTATATTGCCTTAAAAGACATTCAAAACGGCAAGCTGACATTAGATGAAGTCCTTACCGTCAGCCCTGTGGTGAATCAGGTGATGTGGGATGAATCACAAATGCGCTTAAAAGTAGGTGAAAGCGTCAATGTCGATACGCTGCTGGCAGGCTTAATTGTGATGTCTGCCAACGATGGCGCATTAATGCTCGCAGAACGCATTTCAGGTAATGTCCCTAACTTTGTGGCACGCATGAATGCTGAGGCCAAAGCCTTAGGCATGCAGAACACCCATTTTGAGAATCCACCTGGCATTACCATGCCAAAGCATTACTCAAGTGCTGCAGATTTAGCTTTACTGGGTCAAGCCTTAGTCAATCAAACCCCTTACTATCTGCATTATTCAAAAATGCCAAGTTTTAGCTATCACAATATCTTTCACCATGCGACCAATTTACTGTTGCCTGTGGATGCCAGCGTCGATGGCTTAAAAACCGGTTTTACCAAGGCAGCAGGTTATAACTTAGCCCTCACAGCAAAGCGAGCAACGGGCAACCCTTATGCGCCTGAACGTCGTTTGCTGGTGGTGGTCTTGGGTACGCCAAATGCGCAAAAACGTGCCGAAGTGGCACATAAGCTGATGAATGTGGCCTATACCTATACCCGTAATGAAGCCATTATTAAAGCAGGACAAACAGTGGCTGAAATTCCTGTCACCAAGTCTAATTACACTTGGTTTCAAGTAAAAGCTTTAAGCCCTCAGGTCGCAACCACCTCCCTCTATCAGCAAAGTTTCCCAATCAATCTTAAAGACTTTGATCAGGCCAGCCAACGAATTCGCTATATGGCGGTGAGTGGTGAGCAGCAAGTCATTGAGCCTTTGTCGGATACTAAAACCAAAGTAGATATTCGCCTACCACAGCAAAGTTTAGCTGCACCTTTACACCAAAAAATGGATTTGGCTGAGGTTAAGGTCTATCAAAATGACAGTTTGCTACGCAGCTTTTCAATCGAAAACCAAGTTGAAGTGGATCGCTTAAATATTTTTGCCCAGTTTTTTGCTTGGTTTAGTGACCTTTGGCATCAAGTAGAACGCAAAGCTAAAGTTACGCTGTAATTTTATGTAACTTGTATAACAATTTTTGCTAGGTTGAACTTTTAGGAGATGGCATAGTCATGCCATCTCTTTTTTCTATAACAACAATAGGGACACAATGATAACTACACATAAAATTGTGATTATTGGTGGCGGCGCAGGTGGACTGGAACTAGCAACACAATTAGGCAATAGTTTAGGTAAGTCCAGCAAAGCTGAAATCACGTTAGTCGATCAAAAACTTACCCATATATGGAAACCCCTGTTACATGAAATTGCCGCAGGCCGCTTAAACATTCATGAAGAAGAAACCAATTATTTTGCGCATGCAGCCAAGCACTACTATCAGTTTGTTTTAGGGCGTTTTGTCGCCGTGGACCGTCACAACAAACGCGTGAGCATACAAAGTGAACAATGGGCAAAAAAAGCCGCCAATGGTGATAGTGCCAGCAGCGCTACGATTTCATTAGACTATGACACCCTCATTTTAGCCTTAGGTTCAACTTCTAACGACTTTAATACCGAAGGCGTGAAGCAGCACTGCCATTTCTTGGATAATTTAGAACAAGCGCAAAAGTTCCAACAAGATTTACTGCATTTATATTTAGATGCACAGCATTTGCCCGACGCACGTGCCTTAAACATTGCTATTATTGGCGCAGGTGCCACAGGTGTGGAATTGGCAGCCGAACTGATTCATGCCAAAGAACACTTTTATCAATATGGCCTGACCAAGATTGATCCAAGCAAAGTCAATATTACGGTCATTGAAGCAGCGGATCGAATTTTACCCGCACTTTCGACTAAAACCTCTTTACATACCCATGAGCAACTTGAAGATTTAGGTATTCAAGTCCTAACGCACCATCGTGTGGCCAAAGTGGATGCCGACACAGTATATTTCGCCGATGGCTCTCAGTTGGCAGCAGAAATTAAAGTCTGGGCCGCAGGTATTAAAGCACCTGATGTATTTAACCATTTCACTGAATTTGAAAAAGATCAAATCAATCGCTTACATGTATTTGCCACCTTACAAACCACCATTGATCCTGATATTTTTGCCTTTGGTGATTGTGCACATTGCCAACCCATTGCCAATGAACCAGTGCTGGCACCACGTGCGCAAGTGGCCAGTCAGCAAGCCAGCTTTTTAGTGCGTGCCATGAAAGCCCGTGTGGCCCAGCGCCCTTTGCCGATGTTTAAATTTTCAGAAAAAGGTTCCTTGGTATCATTAAGCCAACACAGTGCTGTGGGTGAACTCTTAGGCAAAGTCAATATTCACGGCGTGATTGCCAAGTCAATGTATGTCTCCTTGTATCGGGTGCATCAAGCCAATATTCATGGTTATACCCATGCCGGTTTACTCACCGCCAAAGATTTAATGACAAAAAACATTGGTCCAAAGATAAAACTGCATTGAAATTTATTGATGTGCCCCTATTAATAAAAAAACAGCATTAGAACGGTAAAAATGCGAATTTTAGCGAAATCTCTTCGATAAATTTATTTTTCCCTTTATGATGTATCTTTAGAAATTTATTGAATGGATCAATAACATGACTGCAATTGCAAATAACCACGTGGTATCTTTCCACTACACATTGACTAACGCTGAGGGTGAAGTTCTTGATAAATCTCAAGGCGAGCCACTTGTATACTTGCAAGGTGCAGGCAACATCATCCCTGGTTTAGAAAACGCATTACTTGGTAAAGCAGTAGGCGATAAGTTCACTGTAACTGTACCTGCAGCTGAAGGTTACGGCGAATACAACCCTGAACTTGTACAAGAAGTTCCTGCTAAAATGTTCCAAGGTGTGGATAACATCCAAGCGGGCATGCAGTTCCAAGCACAAACTGATGACGGCGTACAAATCGTAACTGTGAAAGCGGTTGAAGGCGAAAACGTAATCGTTGATGCAAACTTCCCACTTGCTGGTCAAGACTTAACTTTTGATGTTGAAATCGTAGACATCCGTGATGCTTCTCAAGAAGAATTAGATCACGGTCACGTACACGGTGTAGGTGGTCACCACCACTAAGATCATCTGATCTACAAAAAGGCAAAGTATTTTACTTTGCCTTTTTTTATGGCATCGCTTTTAATCAAATCAAGATCATTGGCTTTATATATTATGAAAACAACTTATCTGATTGCCATTTTAGCTTGCGCTATCACACAAACTGCCTGTAGTAAGACACTCGCTGAGCCAGCCAAATGCCGTACTAATGCCCTGCCTCACGCACAAGATTTTAATAAACTGTATCAAAAAGATGAATTTCGTATCTTCTATTCAACCTTAGCAAATTCCAAACATCGTCTAAAAGAGAACAAAGATCAAAATAAAAATGGTGTGCCGGATTATGTTGAAGATGTGGCGACTCAAGCAGTGGCCAGTCGTGAAATTTTTAAAGCAGCAGGTTTTCGCCATCCACTACAGAGTCCACGCTATCAAAATATACCCAACATTAGTATTTTTATTCAAGACTTAAAAGGCAATGGGGTAGCTTATGAAGTGCCTGCTGCTCATCCTAATCTGCCCAACCAAATGCCGTGTAGTTTGGTCATGCACATTTCTACAGATCTCAAAGGCTTTCCAGGCAATTATTGGACCACCGTGACCCATGAACTTTTTCACTTATACCAATACGGTTATACACAATTTAAAAACCGCTGGTATTTAGAGAGTTTAGCCAATTGGTCAGAGCGTAGTTTACGTGTCGACCTCAGTCCAGCCACAAAAAAACTCCCCCCTCTGCCTAAAAACCCACAAAGCTTACAGCAGGAAATCTTTAACGAAGGTTATCATCGTTTATGGCGGCGTTTAAGTGTCATTGAAAGTCAAGATCGTCTCATTATTCCAGCACATTTACAAAAAATGCGTTATAGCAATGGCAGCTTGGTATTTAAAGACCACGAATGGCGTAATACAGCTTTAGTGCTCAAGGTCATGCAAAATCTAGAACAAGCCTCTTTCAACATCAGTCAAGAGAGGCAGTGGCAAGCCTATAAATGGAAAGAAAGTGATCAGCGCTTAAAAGCGTGGGATGCGGTGATCTGGCAAAATATTCAAGCAGCTCTCAAACAACAAGGTTATCAAAGCCCAGAAGCCAAGCAATTGCAACGACTTCAGCTTAGCACAGTGACGCGTTGACCCAGATGAGACCAAATTCAACGCTTTAGCTCAATCAAGCTGAACTGTAATAAACAAGTAAACTCATTCGCTGTACCTGTTCTATGATTTATTTTTAAGTCAATATATAAAATACCAACAAAGCTATCGATTAGCCTCACAAGAATTTCACGTGTTTTCAAGCTACACTTAATTCATTTACGCATTTTATGAGCCCTATGTCTGCTTATCAACTTGTTTGGCTGCGCCAAGATTTACGTACCTTTGATCATAGTGCCTTGTACCATGCAATGGCCGCTGGGCCAACTATTGCTGTGGTGGTGCTATCACCACAGCAATGGCAGCTGCATGGGGATGCGAGCCTAAAAATCGATTTTTATTTACGCCAATTACAGCAGTTACAACAGCAGCTTAAGCGCCTGAATGTACCACTCGTGATTTTGCGTATTGAGCATTGGCGCGACATTGCAGAGCACTTTTGTCAGCTCTGTCAACAACTGTCTATTGTCAAGCTTTACGCCAACTGTGAAGCTGGCATAAACGAACAACAGCGTGACAATTTGGTTCAAGAAACACTTCAACATATCGGTGTTGCGGTGGAGTTTTTTCATGATCGAACCATATTTCCATTGGGTTCGATTCGCAATAAATCAGCGCGGCCTTATCAAGTCTTTGGTGCCTTTAAAAAACAGTGCTATGAACGACTCCGTGTCGCTTTACCCTCCTGTTACCCTGTGCCTGAAGCCCAAGCCAAAATCGATTTAAATTTAGCATCGTTTTGCACCATCCCAGAGTTAACTGAACTTGGCTTTAGGGAGATTGACCCCACACAACAAACGCTGTGGCCGGTGGGCGAAGAAACCGCACTGGATCGTTTAGACGTTTTTATTGCCGATCAAGTCAAACATTATCAGCATGAGCGCGACTACCCCAATTTAAATGCCACGAGTCAATTGTCACCCTATTTAAATAGCGGGCTGTTGTCTATACGCAGCTGTATACAGGCCCTATTCCGCTCACAATATGGTGATTTTTATTTTGACAATGAAGGGCAACAAACATGGCTCGATGAATTGTTGTGGCGCGAATTCTATCAACACCTCCTCTTTGATTTTCCACACCTCTCAAAACATCTGCCCTTTAAAGCGCAAACACAGGCATTAGCATGGCGTAATGATGCGCAAGATTTAGCAGCATGGCAACAAGGACAAACTGGGATTCCGATTGTAGATGCGGGTATGCGTCAAATGCGTGCCACAGGTTGGATGCACAATCGTGTGCGAATGATTGTGGCGATGTTTTTCACTAAAAATTTACTCATGGATTGGCGTATCGGTGAAGCATGGTTTATGCAGCACTTAATTGATGGTGATTTAGCTGCCAATAATGGTGGCTGGCAATGGTGTGCCTCTACCGGTACCGATGCTGTGCCTTATTTCCGAATTTTTAATCCAGTCAGTCAATCACAAAAATTTGACCCTCAAGGTGACTATATTCGACGTTGGGTGCCCGAATTAGCGCATTTAGATGCCAAAGAAATTCATGATCCTTATGCTAAACAACCCCATCGAGCTTTAAATTATCCCAAAGCAATCGTTGATTTAAAGCAAAGTCGCCTACGTGCTTTAGCGGCATTTCAAGCTTTATAAAAAAATCCCGATCAATGATCGGGATTTTTCTTAAGCAAGCTGCTCATCACGTTTAAACACCAGCTCATTGCCGTGTGAGCTGACTGGGTCAAAGTAGTAACCATCCACATTAAATGCTTTTAAGGCGTCTGGCTGTTGCACTTGGTTTTCGATAATATAGCGCGCCATTAAACCTCGGGCTTTTTTGGCGTAAAAACTAATCACTTTATATTTGCCATTTTTCTGATCTAAAAACACAGGCTTGATCACTTGTGCATTAAGTTTTGACTCTTGTAGTACTTTATAATATTCATCAGAGGCCAGATTCACCAAAATATCTGTTTGATTTTCTTTTAAATCTTGATTGATGAAATCAGTGATGATATTGCCCCAAAACGCATATAAATTGCTGCCACGCGGATTTTTTAAACGTGTGCCCATTTCTAAACGATAAGGCATCATTAAATCTAAAGGTTTTAGCAACCCATATAAACCCGATAACATACGTAACTTTTGTTGGGCATATTCTAATTGCTGATCCGACAAACGATAAGCATCTAAACCCGTATACACATCTCCCTTAAATGCAAAGATGGCTTGGCGACTATTGGCCAAGTTAAAATCTGGCTGCCAGTCACGAAAACGTGCCACATTTAGCTGCGCAATTTTTTCACTCACCGACATTAAACTGGCAATTTCTGTAGCACTGAGCTTACGACTTAGGTCGATAAGCTGTTGTGAGTGCTCTAGCAACCTTGGTAAAGTATGCACATCTGTAGGTAGACTGGTTTCATAATCGAGGGTTTTGGCTGGGGAAATAACAACAAACATAGAAAATTTGATCAAAAAATAATTAAACAAATATAACAGCAGCGCTATTTTAATGCCAATCTGTGTTTTTACTGAACATTATCGGTAGAATGTCGCGTTGTTTCTTTACCTGACTGTTGATTATGTCTGAGCAAATTTTCATCCAAGGCCCAGCAGGCAAAATTGAAGTTTTTGTCGATTACCCTCAGGGTGAAGTGAAAGGATTCGCTGTTGTCTGCCACCCCCATCCTCTACAAGGTGGTACACCGCACCATAAAGTTCCGGCACTGCTCGCGCAGATGTTTTTAGAACGTGGCTGCGTCGTCTATCGTCCAAGTTTCCGTGGTTCAGGCGCGAGTGAAGGCGTACATGATGAAGGTTTTGGCGAAACCGAAGATGTATTAGAGGTGATCCAATTTGCCCGCAAAAAGCATCTCACCGTACCATTTTATGCCGGTGGTTTTAGTTTTGGCGCGCACGTGATGGTCAAGGCTTATGCCACGCTCCCTGTAGAACTACAGCCCAAACAAGCCATGATCTGTGGTTTACCTACTGCAACTGTGGCAGGTGTACGTCATTATGTGACTCCACCGATTAAAGGCGATATTCTGTTTATTCATGGCGAAGCTGACGAAGTGACTTTATTGTCCGATATGATTGAGTGGTCACGTCCACAGCGTCACTTAGTCACGATCTTGCCAGGTGCCAATCATTTCTTTACCGGTTATTTAAAACAATTACGTCTTGCAATGACACGTTATTTAACCTTGTAAAATTTAAAACCTCGCTTTTGCGAGGTTTTTTTAGGCCTTATTTCCACTTAAAATCATGAAAATTTTTATCACTTTTTAAGGTCGTTTCAACGGCTTGTGCCAACTGATTCAGTAAACTTTGCTCGGTGATCCGCTCCAACCAGTCTTGTTCTTCTGCAGGATAAGAGCTGATTTCACAAACCATTTGTCCGTTATCATCTTGACTTTGACAGCTTACCGCCAACGGTAATTCATGCTCTTCAACACTGACTGCAATATGATCACCACTTTGCGATAAGGTTTCAAAACCAAAATCTGCCAATTTATCTGCCAAAAGCTGCGTGACGTGTTTTTGTGCCAAAAGGCATGCGTTGACATTATTATTTGCTTCACAGTGTGCAATAAATTGTAAAACTCTCATCTATGCATCCAAAAGACATTTTTGTTGTATAGACTTGAGCATATGCTCATAAACTCAAACAGCCAAGTGAATCACTTGGCTGTTGTGTATTTTTTGAGCAAAATTTAGACTAATTACTCAGTCACTTGAATTGCTAGACCTGCTGTGTTAGCCAGTTCAGTAAAGGTTGGGAAACTGGTTGCCACTGTTTCTGTACCTACAATTTGAATTGCACCTGAAGTACGTAGACCTGCCATCGAGAAACTCATGGCAATACGATGATCATGATGTGATTCAATTTCACCACCGGTGAAGATTGCGCCCCACTCACCTTGTTTACCCTTACCTTCAATGATGATGCCATCTTCAGTTGGTGTGCAGTCAATACCCATGGTTGTTAGACCATCTGCCATTACTTGAATACGGTCTGATTCTTTAACACGTAATTCAGCAGCACCGGTTAATACAGTTTGACCTTCTGCACATGCCGCGGCAATAAATAACGCTGGGAACTCATCAATGGCCAATGGCACTTGATCTTCCGGAATATGAATGCCTTTAAGCGTACGTGTGCCTTGAATACGAATGTCTGCAATCGGCTCACCGCCTGCAATACGCTCATTGTGTACGGTAAGATCAGCACCCATCTGTTTTAAAATTTCGATAATCCCAGTACGCGTTGGGTTAATACCCACAGCTTCTAAAGTAATATCTGAACCTTGTGTAATCGCAGCGCCCACCATAAAGAAGGCTGCTGAAGAAATATCAGAAGGCACTTGAATATGAGTACCCACCAATTTGCCACCGCCTTGCAAGGAAATACGATTACCTTCGGTTTTTACCTCATAACCAAAGGCACGTAACATACGCTCAGTATGATCACGGGTCGGCTCAGGTTCAGTGACAGAGGTTTCACCTGCCGCCCAAAGACCTGCCAATAAAATCCCTGATTTCACTTGCGCAGAGGCCATGGGTAAGTCGTAATGTACGCCTTGTAAAGCTTGACCACCGGTAATTGAAATCGGCGGTGTACCACGCTCACCTGTGCTTTGAATTTGTGCACCCATTAAACGTAATGGCTGAGCAATGCGCTCCATTGGTCGTTTAGACAGTGATGCATCACCGGTCATGACTGAATCAAATTGTTGCGCAGACAACATGCCTGAAAGCAAACGCATAGAGGTGCCTGAGTTGCCCATATACAGCGCAGATTTTGGTGCTTTTAGGCCATGCATGCCCACACCATGAATGGTCACTTCACCATTTTTAGGGCCTTCAATCGAGACACCCATATCACGGAAAGCTTGCAAGGTAGCCAGCGCATCTTCACCTTCTAAAAAACCTGTGACATGCGTGGTGCCTTCTGCAATCGCACCAAACATGATTGAACGATGTGACACTGATTTGTCACCTGGTACGGTAAATTTACCTTGGAAATTCTTAGCACCCGGTTGGATTGTAAATTGTTGTGTCACTTGTGTGTTCTCCAGCAAAGGTTTTTGAGCAAGCATATGATTAAAGTGCTGACGCGCCGCTTGAGCATGGCCCAATAAGCCCATCAATTGTTGTGAATTTTCATCTTCAATCAGTTTGCGAATCACCGCCAATTGTTGTTCAAAACCATCTACAGCTTTTAAGATCGCGGTTTTATTGGCGAAAAAGATGTCATGCCACATTTGTGGATCACTGGCAGCAATACGTGAGAAATCACGAAAACCGCCTGCGGCATAACGGAAAATATCTAAGTTATCTTCTCGGTTGGCCAGTTGTTCAACCAAGTTAAAGGCCATTAAATGCGGCAAATGACTGGTATGTGCCAACACTTCATCATGTTTGGCCACATCCATACAAATCACTTCTGCATGAGCAGCTTGCCACAGTTGAATCAGTCGCTCGACTGCCCATGTGCTACTTGTCGGCAGTGGGGTCAAAATTACTTTGTGATTGGCAAATAAATCCACTTTACCTGCATGCACACCCGTATGCTCGGCACCAGCAATCGGATGCCCCGGTACAAAACCTGCTGGTAAGTCTTCACCATACACCGCTTTAGCTGCCTCAACGACATTGCCTTTGGTACTGCCGACATCGGTAATAATGGTGTTGGCCATTAAATGTGGTTTGATCAGCTCAAGGACTTTTTGGGTCGCGCGCACGGGTAAAGCCAGTACCACTAAATCCGCACCTTGCACCGCATCAATCGGGTTATCATAACCCGCACAAATTAAACCTAAAGCTTTGGCATCGCTTAAGGTTTTCTCAGAACGGGTGGAGGCCACAATCTGTTTGGCTAAGTTTTCTGCCACCATCACGCGGGCTAAACTTGAACCAATCAGACCTAAACCAATAAAAGCAACTTTTTCAAACTGTAGCTGTGACATTAGTTATGCTGTTGCCTCTAAAGACAGAACTTTCGCCAATGCGCTTAAGAATTTAGCATTTTCAGCTTCGGTTCCAATCGATACACGTAAATGGTTGGCAATCCCTACAGGACGCACAATCACACCTTCTTTAAGTAAAGCATTAAACGTGGCCGCAGGGTCTGCTTGTACATCCACCAATAAGAAGTTGGCACGTGATGGCACATAGTTTAAGCCCAAAGCTTGAAAACCAGCTTCTAACTGCGCCATACCAGCTTTATTGGAAATACGCGATTTTTCAATAAAGTCTTCGTCTCTTAATGCGGCAACGGCTGCTACCATGGCTAAATGGTTCACGTTAAATGGCTGACGAATACGGTTTAAGAAATCTGTCACTTCAGCAGAAGCTAAAGCAAAACCCACCCGTAATGCCGCTAAACCATAGCATTTAGATAAAGTACGGCTAATAATTAAATTTGGATATTGGCTTAAGAATTTTAAGCTGTTGAAGTTTTCTGGGAAATATTCCACATACGCTTCGTCTAACACCACAATCACATGGCTTGGCACTTGCTGCATAAAGCTTTCAAATTCAGCTTCTTCAAACCAAGTCCCAGTTGGGTTATTTGGATTAGCAATAAAGATTAACTTGGTGTTGTCTTGTACTGCTTTGGCCATGGCATCTAAGTCATGGGCAAAACCTTTGGCAGGCACTTCAATGGCCTCAGCATTAATGGCTTGGGTCACTAAAGCGTACACAGCAAATGCGTGTTGGCTATACACCACAGAATCTTTTTCTGACACAAAGGCACGGGCAAACATTTCTAATAGATCGTTTGAACCATTACCTAAAGTAATTTGTTCATGTTGCACATTAAACTGTGCTGCCACTTGGTCTTTTAAAATAAAACCACCACCATCAGGATAACGACCAATTTCTGCCAACTCTGCTGCGACGGCTTGTTTGACTTTCTCTGAACAACCGAGAGGGTTTTCATTAGATGCCAATTTTACAATATCCGTTAAACCTAATTCACGCTCTAACTCGCTCATAGGTTTACCTGGTTGATAAGGCTTTAATTTTGCAATGCCGTCATTGGCTGGCACAAAGGTCATATTCTACTTCCCGATGGAGACAATTATACCGAGCAACAGCAGTTGCGCTGCTCGGCTTAAAACTTATAGCACAGCGATTGGGTATGAACCAAGCACACGTACTTCTTTGACTAAAGGACGAATTTCTTCAATCGCCGCTTTAACCTGTTCTTGCTCAATGTGACCTTCTAAATCAATAAAGAACACATAAGCCCACTTCTCTGGTAAAGCTGGACGCGTTTCAATACTGGTCAAACTAATATTGTGTTTGGCAAATGGCGCTAAAATTTCAAGTAAAGCACCGGCGCGGTCATGTGCTGAAATCAGTAATGAAGTCTTGTCATTGCCGCTTTGTGGCACTTTTTCACGACCAATCACCAAGAAACGTGTGGTGTTTTCAGGGTTATCTTCAATATTGCTATGTAAAATTTCTAAGTCATAAATATTGGCTGCAATTTCAGATGCAATCGCTGCTGAATGCCATTCATTACGAATACGACGTGCTGCTTCTGCATTTGAACTTAAAGCAACACGCTCTACACCCGGATAATGCGCATCTAACCAACCACGGCACTGCGCAAGGGTTTGTTGATGCGCATAAATTTGTTTAATGCTGTCTTTACGGGTGTTTTCAGAAATCAAAAATTGATGATGAATACGCAGTTCGACCTCACCAATCACATTTAAATGTGAGGCTTTAAAACAATCTAAAGTATGATTCACCACACCTTCTGATGAGTTTTCAACTGGCACTAAACCATAATGTGCGCTACCCGCTTCGACTTCACGGAACACTTCATCAATGGTAGGTAATGGACGTACTACCGCATCTTGACCAAAATGCTTGAGTACTGCCGAATGGGTATACGTACCCACAGGCCCTAAAAAGGCAATACTTTGTGGCGCTTCGAGCGCTAAACATGCCGACATAATTTCACGGAACAAACGCGCCATGGTGGCATCAGACAACGGGCCATCATTACGATCCATGACATTGCGTAAAACTTGTGCTTCACGTTCCGGGCGGTAAAACAATGGATTCTCTTCTTGCGCGAATTTGGCTTTGGCAACAGCTTCAGCTAAACGTGCACGGCGGCTAATCAGTTGTTGGATCTGTTGATCTACAGAGTCGATATCTTCACGAATTTTAGCTAAATCAAGAGAAGTCGTTGTGTTTTGATCGTCGTTGACCATTGTTATGTCGCCCTTCAGGAAATGTGATGCAAACAGTATAACAATAGAGAGCTTTGAAATCTTGCGCAATACAACTTTAATGGATTCAGTCTTAAAAACAGACAGTTGGTTAAAATAAGCTCAATTGTTCAAAGGTCTTCTGCCAACCTATTTCTTATTTTTTAAGCACTCATAACCATTAGTTTGAGCTTGGCTTTTGCTCGCCTTAAACTTGGCAAATTTGCCTTGGTTTTTGGCATTTTTTCAACTAGGCAAGCCTACACTTTTTATGCACATTAAAGCGCTACAGCCAATAATAACAATCAAGGATGATTTAAATGAGCATTTCAACACTGCAACCGTGGCAACAGCACTTCCCAAAGCAATTGCTTGAGCATCCTTTCGGTGAGCAACCCTTAGCTCAGCATTTAACTGCGCTTTTAGATCAAGCAGTTGCGCAATACTCAAACCAGCCTGCTTTTAGTTTAAGCTTGCCAAATGGCTTGAGCCAAACTCTGACTTATCAGCAAATTGAGGATTTTGCCAATCAACTGGCCAATTTCCTACAACATACTTGGCAGCTGCAACCCGGCGATGTAGTCGGTATACAACTGCCTAATAGTCTGCATTACCCCATTGCGGTGTTTGCCTGTTGGAAAATTGGTGTGATTATTAGCAATATTAATCCACTGTATACTGCACGCGAGTTGGAATACCAGTTAACTGATACTCAAGCCAAAGCCTTAATTGTTTCAGATCTCTTCTTAAACACCTTTGAGAAGGTGCTGCAGCAACAACCGAAATTGGCTGAGTTAAAACTGTTAACCGCAAGTTTAAGTGAATTTTTCCCTGCACCGATTCAACAACAATTGGCGCAACACTTTCACCAAGAAGCGCAACAACAACAGCGCAGCACCAGTGCCAGCATCCCTTTTACGACTTTTGCACAGGCGCTTGCGCAAGGTGCTACACACTTACCCTATCAAGCCCAGCAGCATCAGACTGCAGTTTATCAATATACTGGGGGTACTACAGGTCGTAGTAAAGGCGCAATTATTTGCCACAGTAATCTGATTCATCTCATTGCAATGATGGCGCAATATCTAGAGGCTTATCAGACACCAATCAACCCACAGCAATGTATTTTAACCGCGATTCCGCTGTATCATATTTTTGCCTTTACCGTAAACTTCTTAAGTTTTGTTAAAGGTGGCGGACATAATGTTCTTATTCCATCACCGCGCCCCATGCACAACTTAAAACCTGCCTTTGAACAATTTGACATTACGTGGCTGACCGGTGTAGATACTTTATATGCAGGTTTATTGGCAGAAGATTGGTTTGTGCAAAATCCACCGCAGTTAAACTGCGCCATTGCCGGTGGTACAGCCTTACGCCCAAGTACTGCCGAACGCTGGACAAACATTGTGGGTCCAATTTTGGAAGGTTATGGCATGACCGAAACCAGTTGTGCGGCGCTATTGCATCCGCCGCTTGATTCAATCCGCCGTGGTTCAATTGGTTTTCCATTTCAAGGTTCAAATATCAAAATTATTGATGATCAAGGTCAAGAGTTAGGGATTGATCAAGCCGGTGAGCTTTGTGTACAAGGGCCACATATCGTGCAGGCTTATTTAAATCGCGATACAGAGACCCAAGAGACTTTTATAGATGGTTGGCTGCATACTGGTGATATTGCCAAAATTGATGCTGAGGGCTTTTGTTATATCTTAGATCGTAAAAAAGATATGGTATTGGTCTCAGGTTTTAATGTGTATCCTAATGAAGTTGAAGCGGTACTCATGCAGCATCCTGATATTCGTGAAGCAGCAGTGATGGCCGTTAGCGATGAAAATACCGGTGAAGCGGTCAAAGCGTTTATTGCCACACATAAGCCTGTATCAAGTCACGAGATCCTTACCCACTGTCGTCAACATCTAACCGCCTATAAAGTGCCTAAACACATTGAGTTTTTGGCAGATCTACCTAAATCCACAGTAGGTAAAATCTTACGTGCTGAGCTACGCATACTTGAACAGCAGTCACATTCTGCCTAGCATCGCATTTACCTTAGATTATGATTTGACCACAAAACTCCCCTGCATCATGCAGGGGTTTTTAGTTAGGCTAAAACACAAACGACTCTGACACACAAGGGATGGTCTCATGTCTAAAAATATTGCGCTCTTGCTCGGTCCTAATTTTAGTGACGCTGAATATTTGGCGGCAGCTGATACCTTACAATTTGCCGGCCATCATCTGATTCATATTAGTCCTTGCTTAGAAGATGTGATTTATGGGGAAAAACAAACACCAGTTCAATTACAGCAGCATTTACCAGATGTTTGTCTGCTGGGCATTGATGGTTTAATGTTGTTTGCCTTAGAACAGCATCCTTGGGTCAGTGATTTTGTACAGCGGGTGGCCAATGCACATAAGCCCATTTTTAGTTTTAGTCAGGCAACCGAACTTCTCATTGCTGCTAAAGTGGCTTATGGACGCCGTTTAACCGCAGCCAGAAGTGGGCAAGCCTCTTTAAAGGCTGCAGGCGCCGTGTATTTAGACCAAGCAGTGGTCAATGACCATAATCTGTATATTTCAAGTCGCAGCCACGAAGACTTAGCTGCCTTTTTACAAGAAACCTTACATGTATTACGCGCATAAAAAAGGGCAGCCTCAGCCACCCTTTTAAATAACTCTAGCGTTAAGCGTTGGCTTTACTCTCTTCTGCCATTTGCGCATCAATCACATCTGGATGTGCTAAAGCATAGTCCAAACGCTCTTTATCTAATTGACCTACCCATTTTGCAACCATAATGGTTGCCAATGAATTACCAATTAAGTTAGTTAAAGCACGTGCCTCAGACATGAAGCGGTCGATCCCTAAAATTAAGGCCAAACCAGCCACAGGAATATGTCCTACCGCAGAAAGTGTTGCCGCCATCACAATAAAACCTGAACCCGTCACACCTGCTGCGCCTTTAGACGAAATTAACAGTACAAGCAGTAAGGTAATTTGGTGGGAAAGGTCCAGTGGTGTATTGGTGGCTTGTGCAATGAAGATGGCTGCCATGGTTAAGTAAATCGAAGTACCATCTAAGTTAAAGGAATAACCTGTTGGAATGACCAAACCGACAACTGATTTTTCACAGCCTGCCAGTTCCAATTTTTTCAACATTCGTGGTAATACCGATTCAGACGACGAGGTACCTAATACAATTAACAACTCTTCACGAATTAAGCGAATCATTCGCATGATGCTAAAGCCACCAATACGCGCAATTGCACCCAAAATAATAAAGATAAACATGACACAAGTAATGTAAAAACAGATGATTAACTGTGCCAATTGCGCCAGTGTACCAATGCCATATTTACCAATGGTAAATGCCATCGCACCAAATGCACCAATTGGTGCAAGCTTCATCACCATATTTACAATGTTAAAGAACACATGTGAAATTTGATCAATAAACTGTAAAACCGGTTTACCTTTAGCGCCCAACTGATGCAGCGCAAAACCAAACATAATGGCAAACAGTAACACTTGCAGGATTTCACCCTCTGCAAATGCCCCCACCACCGTGTTTGGAATAATGTTCATAAAGAAGTCAATCGTAGATTGCGATTCACCACTTGCGACATATTTTGAGATGCCTGCTGTATCTAAAGATGCAGGGTCTACGTTCATGCCAACACCTGGTTTCCAGATGTTAATCACTACCAGACCAATCACAAGCGCGATTGTTGAAACAATTTCAAAATACAAAAGTGCGACGCCACCGGTTTTACCCACTGACTTCATATTTTCCATACCAGCGATGCCACTGACCACTGTACAGAAAATTACCGGAGCGATGATCATTTTAATCAAACGAATAAAACCATCACCTAAAGGTTTCAGTTGTTCACCAAAACCCGGTACATACTGCTCTACACCATTGATGATTTGCGTGCCGCTTGGTGAGAAATGCCCGACCAAAATACCCGCAATAATAGCAATAATCACCTGAAAATATAGAGATTTATAGATTGGTTTTTTAGCCATAGTGTTACTTCTTTCTATATTTCTTAAACTTCAAGAAATACCCAATATTTGTCTATTCTCTCGAATACACAGCCCTTAGCCCTCTGGGAATACCCAACGGAAAATGGGTATTGCTGTTGCAATACCCCAATAAAAAAACCTGATGATTTAGAAGATCTAAGCAATACTTTAAAAGTATCAAAAAAGATGAATTTATTTAAAATGCATCTATTCAGAACAGGAGATAACTAAAAATTAATCAAATAATATAAAAAACGCCCCATTTTAGCTGAGTTTTGAGCATATTTTGGCTGCCATAGCTTACATTTCACCCAACCATCCTTAGACCTTAGTCTAGTTGCTGTAACTATAGTTTCAGCCTTAGCTCTTTTCTCGCTACATACTCTCATGCACAATAGGGCCATGAGCCTTTATTCACTTTGATGCACTTTATGAACAATAAACGTAATATTTATCAAGATTTTGAACATCCATTTGCCCAATTTGTTCGTATTGTGGGCAAAGGCAAAAATGGGGCGCGCTCGTTAAGCTATGACGAAGCCTATCAAGCATTTTCGATGATTTTAAAAGATGAAGTGTTGGATGTGCAGCTCGGTGCATTTTTAATGTTGCTGCGGGTCAAAGAAGAATCTGTCGATGAATTAGCAGGCTTTGTACAAGCCACCCGCGATCAACTGCAATTTAAAGCCTTAGACGTCGATTTAGACTGGTCATCTTATGCCGGTAAACGTAAGCATTATCCGTGGTTTTTACTTGCCGCGCTGACTTTAGCTAAGCATGGCTATAAAGTGGTGATGCACGGCGCTTCAGGGCATACGATTAACCGCCTTTATACTGAGCAAGTCTTACAATACTTAGGCTATCCAATTTGCCAATCAGATCATGACGTTGAACAGCAGCTTCAACAGCATCACTTTGCCTATTTACCGTTACATGCAATCTCGCCAATTTTAAGTGATTTGATTGGTTTACGAAATGTCATGGGTTTACGCTCACCGATTCATACCTTAGCGCGTCTGATTAATCCATTTAATGCCAAAGCCACTATGCAAGCGATTTTCCATCCGGCTTATCGCACTTCACATCAACAAGCGGCTTTTAAGTTAGGCTATCAAAACAGTGCCGTGATTAAAGGCGAAGGCGGCGAGTTTGAACGTAATCCAGATGCCAAAACCTTAATTTGTGGTATTCAAGATGGCGTGATGTATGAACATGAATTACCTAAACTGACTGAAAATCGTAGTCCAAGTGAAGAAGAACTCGATTTAAGTATTTTTAAAGCAGTATGGGAAGGCAAACAGTCACATGCTTATGGCGACATTGCCGTGCCTGAAACCATGGGTATTGCCCTCTATACCATGGGCGTGTGTGACTCATACCCTGCAGCCATGCAAAAATCGCGTGAGCTGTGGCAAACACGCCTTGAGGTTTAAGACTGAAGCTGATCTGCATACTGATGCATACGACTTAGATCACCCTGATAATGCTGTAAAATTCGTGGATGCATTAATCTAAACCAACGCTTTGGTATAAATACATCGCCAAACAAGGCACCGTAACCTTTGGGGAGTAGCGGTGCTGTTGGGTCACTCTCAAGTAAATGGAATGGTTTAGTCGGATGCGCATGATGATCACTATGCCGTTGTAAATGATAAAACAAGACATTGCTGCATAAGCTATTATGGTTCCAACTGTGTTGCGCTGTGACGGCTTCATACCGCCCTGTATTTAAGCGTTGCCTTTTTAAGCCATAATGCTCCATATAATTGACCGCTTCTAATAAGGTAATGCTATACGCCACTTGCGCGCTTTGTAATAGCAGCCATTTTTTTCCAAAGATTTTCAACATACCCGCATGAAAAATCAGCCCTGCTGTCCAAGCTTGTAAAAGTTCATTATGAGGATGCCAAAAGCTTAAATGTTTACGCGCTAAACGATTTTTTTCGATGTTGATCGCAGATTTAAAACCGCCCCATACCGTACGTGGCAAAAAGCGCCAAAATGACTCCCCATAATAAGCAGATGCCGGGTCTTTGGGCGTAGCCACAAAACGATGATGGCCATAATTATGTTCAATTCTAAAATGTGAATAGGCGCTTGGTAATAGCACAATATGCGCTAACAAATGTTTATAGGTTTTAGATTTATGCCCAAGCTCATACGCAACACTCATTCCCACTACATTGACCACAGACAACAAACTCGCCAGTAGTAGCGTGTCTAAGACTCGCGTATCTTTTCGTGTGGCTAAGTATCGAAATTGGTGGCGTATTGCAGCGGAATATAGGCGGCGACCACACGAGTATAATAAGGATCATGTTGTAATTGTTTGAGTTGCTCAAGATTAATCCGATGATCATCCTCAGCAAAATAACGGTCAAAAAAAGGAATCAGGCCATGTAAGGTGATTAAGCCAGTACTGGCAAATACACTCTGCAGCACTTTAGGGCCTTTGGCAAAGCCAATTAATGCGCCCGTTGCAATCACAGGAATACTTAGCCCCAACAACCACAATTTACGTTTTGGATCAGCATACATTGTGCTACTCCTGAGCAAGTTCTCCTCAGATTATGCCATGCTCAATAGCGTCACAATTGTGTATTCCTGCAATTAAAAAGACACCCGAAGGTGCCTTTTTTTATACAAAACGAATCGGTTTAAATTCCGGCTCATTTTTGTGATGATCATCATCACATTCTTCGCCTTCTTCTTTTGTGCCACGGTCGATATAACCGCTACGTTCAGTTTCGGGCAGATGTTTCATTTCCCAAGCATAGACCGCTTGCATACAGGTTTCACGTTGCTCTTGCGTTAAAGCAACACCATTGGGCCATTTACCAATTTCAACGGCTGTACGTAAACGCTCGACAATTTCGGGGTTGAGCATCGCCAACATTTGTTCAATATTCATTATTCATCCTGCTGTTGCAATGAATCAAAACCTTGGTTCCACCCAAGTTTGGTACGGCATGCCATATAAAAATCATACCCAGGTGGATGCAGTAAATTCAGTTTAAAGGGATGTTTACGGATATGTAAACTGTCGCCTACACCTAAGGATACACTATGTTGACCATCTGCGCTGACCATTGGTAAGACACGGTTTTCACGAATGATGATTTTAATTTCGCTATTGCCCCCCACCACAATCGGACGTGACGACAACGTATGCGGATGCATCGGCACCAAAGCAATGGCATCCATACTTGGATGTAAGATCGGGCCACCCCCAGAGAGCGCATAGGCGGTCGATCCCGTTGGGGTTGAAACAATCAAACCATCACTGTGCTGACGATACACATATTGCCCATCAATATTGAGTTCAAAATCAATCATGTGTACCGATTTACCTGAGTGCAGCACCACATCGTTTAAAGCAATCGCTTGATAAATGGATTCACCTTTAGAGCGCACTTCCATTTCCAGTAAAAAGCGCCGGTCACGCTGATATTCACCTTGTAATACCTGATCGAGCTTATGCAACACTTCTGTAGGTTTAATATCGGTTAAAAACCCCAGACGTCCCCGGTTGACCCCAATCACAGGCGTATTATGCCGTACCAAAGCGCGTGCGGCATGTAGCAATGAACCATCACCACCGACCACAATCACCAGATCCACCACTTCACCTAATAAACTACGACTGACGGTTTGAGTATTTTGGTAAGGTACTAACTGCGCTGTTTCGATATCAAATACGGGGTGTAGCCCTTGTGCCATTAAATGGTCATGAATGAGACATAAAGTTTCGACCACTGATGATTTATCAGGGCGACCAATTAAGCCAATGTTTCGAAATGTCTTATGTGAAATGTGCACCGACGATATCGCTCCGCTACGATTCGATTGCTATCATAGCATTAACCCGTTTAATTTTAAAAAAACTTTAAAGCACTGAATCAAGCCAATTTTTTTGGGCAATCTTGCTGCTCGTTCACAGTTTGTTTCTTGCAAATTATTGCAAAGCTTCGCATCATTGGCGTAATTGTCTTGGTTGTTATATGTGGTTATGAAGTCTGAGCGCGGTATAGGCATTATTGCTTTACTCTTTTGTATTTTAGTGATTGGCGCATTTTTAGCCTTTAGTGTCTATTTAATTCGTCTGGATAACGTGGTCAGAACCAAGTTTGAGGGACAGCGTTGGGATATTCCAGCCAAGGTCTTTGCCCGTCCGCTACAAATCTATAACAATGCCCCAGTGAGCCAAGCTGAGTTTATTCAAGAACTTGAATTGCTGGGCTATAAAAACTCTGATGGTTATAATAAGACGGGACACTATGTCAGTACTGGCAATACTTTATATGTGCATACCCGTGGTTTCGACTTTGGCGATCATGTTGAACCTGAACAAATTTTAAAGGTCAATTTTGAAGGCAACCAAATTGCTCAGGTCAGCGCCACCAAACCGACGGCCAATGGCATTGCCCAATTAGAACCCATGCTGATTGGCGGTATTTATCCGCAGCATAATGAAGACCGTGTGCTGATTAAATTAGCCAATGTGCCAAAACCGCTTATCAATGCCTTAATTGCTACTGAGGATCGTAATTTTTATCATCATTATGGGGTATCTGTGCGTGGCACGGCGCGTGCTGTGGTGTCAAACCTAACCGGTGGTAAGCGTCAAGGTGGCTCAACACTCACCCAACAATTGGTCAAAAACTTTTATTTAAGCCCTGAAAAAACCCTTAAACGTAAAGTCAACGAAGCGTTCATGGCGATGTTAATTGAGCTGCATTACAGCAAAGAGGAAATTTTAGAAGCTTATTTAAATGAAGTTAATTTAGGTCAAAATGGCAACTATTCAATCAATGGTTATGGCTTAGCGGCACAGTTTTACTTTGGTTTACCGCTACGTGAACTCAATATTGCCCAACAAGCATTTTTGGTCGGTTTGGTTCAAGGCCCATCCTTATATAACCCTTGGCGTAATCCAGAAGCAGCGAAAAAACGCCGCGATATTGTACTCAACAATATGTTGGTGATGGGCTATTTAAATCAAGCAGATTATGAACGTGAAGTCGCACGTCCATTAAATGTGATTAGTAAACCCACTTTAGGCCCTGCACGTTTCCCAGATTATCTAGATGTGGTGCGTCGTCAATTACGTAGCGAATATCAAGAAACTGATTTAACCAATACAGGCGTAAGGATTTTTACCGCCCTTGACCCAATTGCCCAAACCAATGTCCAAAAAAGCTTTAAAGCATCCGTACAGCGTTTAGAAAATGCCAATTCGCGTTTAGATAATTTACAAGGTGCAGTGTTAGTAGCACGCCCTGACAATGGCGAGTTGGTGGCTGTGGTCGGTTCAAGTCAAGATTTTACTGGTTTTAACCGCGCTTTAGATGCCAAACGTCAAGTTGGCTCGTTATTAAAACCGGTGATCTATTTAACCGCGCTAGAATCTGGGCGTTATCACTGGGCCAGCCCTGTTGAGGACAGCTACATCAGCATTAGCTCTGAAGGCAAAGCCTGGACGCCCAAAAACTATGGCGGCAATGAATATGGCATTGTTCCTATGGCACGTGCGCTCTCACAATCTTATAACTTGTCTGCGGTCCGTTTAGGCCAAGAATTTGGCTTAGCCAGTTTTAGCAATCATTTAAAACGTTTTGGTGTCACTAGTCCAATTCCGCCTTATCCATCCATTTTCTTAGGTGCGGTGGATATGTCACCCATGGAAGTATTAAGCATCTATTCCAACTTTGCATCAGGTGGTGTGAAATACCCTGCTCGAGCGATTCGTAATGTCGTGGATAGTCAAGGACGCAACCTTACTCGCTTCGGTCTAGATCTACAGCAAACCATTAAACCTGACAGTGCTTATGTACTTAATTATGGCTTACAACAAGTGATGCGTACTGGTACAGGTCGTGCTGCCTATAACACACTGCCGAGCAATTTAAATTTAGCTGGTAAATCTGGCACCACCAATGATACACGTGATTCATGGTTTGCTGGGTATTCGGGTAACTATGTGTCTGTAGTATGGCTTGGCTTAGACGATAACAAAGTTACAGGTCTAACCGGTTCTTCCGGCGCCTTACCCGTATGGAGCAATGTCATGTCACAGCTTCGTCAGCAGCCTGTAAATTTACGCCAACCCAATAATGTCTCTTGGCATTGGATGGACACAGCATCAGGCGATAAACTTTCTGCCCAAGGCTGTGAAAATGCAGTGCATATTCCTATGCTGCGTAATTCAGTGCCACGCCGTGCCACGCCTTGTGGCAGTGCACATTATGAAGTGGTACCTGCAGAACCAAGCAGCAATGAATATCAACAACCCGAAGCACCACAACCTAGTGCGCCTCCACAAACTGAAGACAGTATTGAAAATTGGATTCGTGAAAGTGAATCTGAGATTCAGCAAGGACGCTATAACGACAATCGCGAGGTGATCTCCAGTGGCAGCTATAATCAATAAACTGGTAAAGCTCAGCTTGATGAGCAGTTGTGTAGCATGGCTGTGTGCATGTAGCTCACAGCCAGTAGCAACAACTGTAGCTCCTGCAGCAACCAGCAAGCCCCAAATATATACCACCCCTACCGGGGTGATCATCACTCCGTATGATGTAGAACCTATTATTCGCCAAAGCTTATAAAAAAGCACCCTCAGGTGCTTTTTTTACATAAAGCGTTGTCCTGCAACCCCATAAGCAGCATGACGCTTGGCCTGTGCTAAATCTTCAGCTTTTAACCCACCTAACGCAAACACCGGAATATGCATGTTTTGCGCCAGTGCTTCAAAACCTGCCCAACCTAAAGCCTCGGCTTCGGGATGGGTGGCTGTGGCATGCACTGGACTTAACAAAACCGCATCGACACCAATCTTTTGGGCCACTTGTAAACTGAGTTCATCATGGCAACTGGCGATATAACGCTGACCTATAAGCAAATCATCTGCTTGAACAGCCAGCAATTGCTGCTGTTTAAGATGAATCGCACCTACATTGGCTTGCTGAATCGAATTCAAATGCTGATACAACTCAACATTCAGAATCATCTGCGTTAAACGTTCAACGGACACCTCAGCCAGCAGTTGCAGTTGTTGCTCTAGCGGCAATTCATTGCGCCAATAAAACAACTGTTGATGACCAGATTGAGCCAAATCCGCTAAATTCGCACTGATTTTAATCCTCTCAGGCCAAATTAAACGTTGAATCAAACGCTGATTGGCTTTTGGAAATTGTAACTCTGGCAATTGCAAACGTGTATACCAACGCCAAGGTTGCTGTATTTCAGGATTGAGTGCCTCAGGCACTGTGGCGTGAAAGATATGCAGATTGACAATTAAATCCTCATATTCATGCTGAATAAAATCAAAATTATGCCAAGCTTGAATAGCAAGGCCGACTTCCTCCAACACTTCACGGCGACATGCCTCAAGCGCTGTTTCACCCGCCTCGACTTTACCACCAGGGAATTCATATTGATTACCTTGATGTTGATGTGCTTCACGAAAACCCACCAAGACATTGCCCTGCTGCAATAAAATTGCAATGGCGACATTAAGTTGTGCTTTAGACATCGAGCTTTTCCTATACGTTTGCTGCAGTGTACGCAATTTTGTAGTTTTTATAAATTAAGCGTTGACAGGAGTATTCGATAATGATTATCATTTAAATATTGAAGCACACCACGAAAAAAACGGAGAATTCCAACATGAACGCACCATTTAGCCTCTTTACTCGCCATACTGAATCTCAACATTCACTGCCGATGCTGCATTCAAACAACTTATTTGCTTTAGGTCGAGAAATTCGCATTATGCATGCGGGTGAGGAATACCGTTTGCGTTTAACCCGTAATAATCGTCTGATTTTAACCAAATAATAAATAGAGCAATATAACAATAAACGTGGACACTCAAGGCAGAATACAGCGCATTCTGCCTTTTTTTATTTAAATTCAATACTTGCCACTAAGCCCCCTGTCTGCACGGGTACAAAACTTAACTGGCCACCATGTAAACTCACAATTTTTTGACAAATCGAAATCCCCAACCCTGAACCTTGGCTTTTACTGCCTAAAGCACGATAAAAACGTTCACCTAAACGTGCCAATGTTTCTGCTGCAATAGGTTCACCTTGATTAATAATTCGAATACAGCGTTGCTGTGGATCTATCACCAGCTGTACCTGAGCTGCAGGAGGACTATAACGTATGGCGTTATCAAGCAAATTACGAATACAGGTAAACAATAACTCGCGATTGCCTTCAATCCAAAGTTCATGCAACTGTAGATCTAACCCAATCTGTTTGTCTTGAATAAAAGGCAATAAAGCGTCTAGTACTTCTAAGCTAATGTCTCTTAAATCACAGGGTTGTTTAGGTAAACTCTGTGCTTGGCTCGGATCAAGACGGGCCAAGAGCAATAAGTTTTCTAAAATTTGTGTGCTACGAGCCACATCATTTTGAATGGGTTGTAAATCTTGGGCTAAATGGGCATGGTCTTGGTATTTACGTTTTAATACCTGCAACCGCATGTGAATCGCCGATAAAGGCGAACGTAGCTCATGCGAGGCATCTGCAGTAAAACGTTGTTCAGCATGTAAAGATTGATCCAAACGCCCAAGCAATTGATTGAGCTGCTTTAAAATGGGCTGTAACTCACGAAATTCAGGTTGAGGTGTTTGAATCGGACTTAAATCTTGGGCGTGCTTTTGCCCAATACTTTTAGACAACAATACCAAGCTTTTAAATTGACGTTGAATCGCGAAACGCACCAGTAACCATTGCAGTAACCACAGTAAGCTTAAGATCCCCAAAAACCAGACAAAGGGCTCACCTAAGTCTTTAAGCCGAATCGACATGGGCTGATAAACATAAGCTTGCATGCCATTTTCTTCGAGCAAATAACTACGCCAGAATTTACCTGTTGACCAAAAAACACCATAATCAGGTGCTATGTGTTGTTGCTCAAAAGCAAAGTCAGCTGATGTGACTAAAGTAAAATCTTGGGTTTTTAAGCTATATTGAATGGCAAACTCTTCACTCAATTCATCCACCTGAGAGCCTGCTTGGCTGCTAATATCCCGCATAACCAGCATATCCGCCACTTCATCCATGATTTCATCATGAATGTGCATGGTGTGATAAATCGATAAGCCTAAAAACACCAAAAGCGCCAATAAGCCTGCCACAATTGAGCTTAAAATTGAGGTTTTGATTAGCTGACTTTGCAGCGAAATAGCGTTTTTCATTCGGGTTGCTGCATGCGATAGCCTAAACCCCGTAAGGTTTTAATGTATTGACTGCCAATTTTTTTGCGTAACTGGGAAATAAAAACTTCTACAGCATTACTTTCCACTTCAGCGCCCCACGCATAGATCGATTCTTCAAGTTGCTCACGGGTCATTACATGCTCAGGTTTTTGCATCAGTTTATGTAAAATTTGAAATTCTTTGGCGGTTAAATTAACAACTTTCCCCGCTTGAGTTAGGGTCTTGGCTTGGGGGTCAAGCACTAAGTCAGCAAAGCACAAATCATGGCTTTTTTGGCTTTGATGTTGGCGCAGTTGACTACGGATCCGTGCTGATAGCTCTTCTAAACTAAAGGGTTTGACCAAATAATCATTGGCACCTAAATCTAAGCCTGAAACACGATCTTGCACGGTATCACGTGCCGTAATCATCAGCACAGGAGTTTGGGCATTATGACGACGCAAAGCGATTAAAATCTCATCCCCTGTGGCTTTGGGCAAACCACGATCAAGTAGCACACAATCATATTGATGCTGCTCTAAAGCCAAAATGGCATAATCGCCACGCTCGACCCAATCGACGTTATAGCCATCCATTTCCAGCCAAGTTTTAATGCTTTCAGCCTGTGCGGCATCATCTTCTGCCAATAATATGCGCATGCTTGATCCTTGTTTTTTTGTTTACTATACAAAAAAACCACATCGCAAGGTATGTGGTTTTTTGTAGTGAATGACTGACTTAGAATTTCACAGCATCTACATCAATTTCAACACGTTTAGTTGGCTTATAATCTACATCCACTTCACCAATTAATGTCACAGGGGTGTTGGCTGCAATCGGCTTGCCCTGCCATAAATCATCGTCAATATCAACGGTCATGCTGCCTGTTGCATCACGGAATTGATATTTTTCGTCACCAATGGCTTTAACCACATAACCTTTGACTTGTACTTTGGTATCATCCTTAGCCGCTAAGGCTTGTTTCACCGTCATTACAGGTGTGCTAATTGCCTGTTGATTAACAGTAGTATTGGCAGTTGCCATAGCAGCAGTGAATGCAACGCTAGCAGCGATTAAAGTTTTTGCGATCATATTCATAGTAAGCTCCGGTATGTAGCTGATGTCTTTTCGATGAAGTCATTAAAACAAACCAAGCTGAAGCTAAGCTGAAGATACGTTAATTTATGTATTAACTTAACGGCACCACACGTAAAACTTCTTCTAAGGTGGTTTCGCCTTGAATGACTTTACGTGCCCCTGCAATTCTTAATGGTTCCACACCTTGTTTTTGCACTTGGAATTTGAGTTGTTCTAAACTGGCTTCATGCCCAAGCATTTGTTTGAGTTCTAAACTCATCGGCATAAACTCATAAATGCCAATGCGTCCTTTATATCCAGTGTCACGACACGTCTCACAGCCTACTGGTTTATAAACAAAATTTGGCATTTGGAATTGATAACCAAAGGTTAAATGTTTCCAGTCTTGCTCATTAATAAACGTTTCTTGTTTACACTGTGCACATAAACGACGCACCAAACGCTGCGCCAATACGCCTAAAATGGTGGCTGAGGTTAAAAACGGCTGCACGCCTAAATCATGTAGACGGGTTAAACTGGATGGTGCATCGTTGGTATGTAAAGTTGATAACACCAAATGGCCCGTTAAGGCAGCCTGAATCGCCATATTGGCAGTATCTTGGTCGCGAATTTCCCCCACCATAATAATGTCAGGGTCTTGCCGCATTAAAGCGCGAATACCATCGGCAAAGCCCAAATCAATCGCGTGATTGACCTGCATTTGATTAAAGCTTGGCTCAAGCATTTCAATCGGGTCTTCAATGGTACAGACATTAACTTGCTCAGTGGCAAGCTGCTTTAGACTCGAATAGAGCGTGGTGGTTTTACCTGAACCCGTTGGCCCCGTCACTAAAATAATGCCATGACTGTTTTGGCTGATCTTTTGCCATTGTTGTAATAATTTTTCGTCAAAGCCTAATTCAGTAAACGAGCGCACTAAGACTTCAGGGTCAAAAATACGCATCACCAGCTTTTCCCCAAACGCGGTGGGAAGTGTCGATAAACGTAGCTCAGTCTCACGGCCTTTTGGAGTCCGGGTTTTTAAGCGTCCATCTTGTGGCTTACGTTTTTCTGCCACATTCATACGTCCTAAAATTTTAATCCGCGAAATCACCGCCATTAAGGTATTGGCGGGCATGTGATAAATGGTATGTAATACCCCGTCAATACGAAAACGAATTTTGCCTTGTTCTTTACGCGGCTCTAAATGCACATCACTAGCCCCTTGTTCAAAGGCAAACTGTAAAATCCAGTCGACCAATTTGACAATATGCTGATCATTGGCATCCGGATTTTGGCTATCACCCAACTGTAATAAGGCTTCTACCCCTTGATGCTCACGTTCATAGGCACCTGACTTTTGTGAGCCACTCACCGCACGGCTGACTTGGTAATATTCAACTAAATAACGCTGTAAATGCTCAGGATTTAGCATCACAGGCTGAATAGTTTTAGGGGCAAGACTACGGGCTAAATTCTGCTGCCAATCGGTAACAAAAGGCTGATCGGTGGCGATTAATATTTTTTTGTCTTGCACCTCTACTGCTAAAATTTTATTGCGTAAGGCAAACTCTTGCGACATCACCGCAGTCAGCGCGGCCACATCCGCTTTTAATGGATCAATCACATAAACTTCAAAGTTGGCTTTTTTTGCCAACCATTCAGTTAATAGGTTTAAGCTTAAAATTTGGGTAAGATCATGCTGATTTTTTAGATTAAAACTGGCAATCCATTGCAGCGGATGCCATTTCAGCTGTTCACGCTGACGATGGGTGGTTTGTATTAAAAGTTTTTCTCGATCAGTAATATAGCCATCATTTTTAAGTTGTTCTAAACACCAGGTACTGTCGATTTCAAAATTAAATTGCATTATTTTGTCCCCCAATCATAGGGTTAATATAACAAAAATTCCTAAGCCCCGACTATTTCTACCTTAGATTGGCCATATAAATGCGCAAGTAAAACACACATTTATTGCCATATTCACATAAAAAAAATGATGTAAAAATAGCCAATACTTTTTATTTAAGTTTTGGGGTAAATCATGAAAGTTCAAATTCTCACGCTGTGTATCAGCGCCTTGTTACTCAGCGCTTGTGGTGGCGGTGGTGGTTCTTCGAGTACCGAATCCCCAACGACTCCTCCAAGCCCCGTACCTGAAAATCCAAAACAGCCCACACAACCAAAGCCAAATACCACACTACAGCAGTGGCATCTTATTGAACTTGAAGAAAACCATGCATCATCGAGCCAATTACGCGAATTTGAACTGTATCGCAATGTGTTGTCTTTCAGCGATGGTAAGTTCTATACGCTTGAAAATGGCGATGCCATGTATTTGACTGAAGATGCTGTTTATAAGGCACATGATTTACCCAAAGGCAAATATGGTTATGAATATGGTTCAGGCACCATCACCGATGAGGCAATGACCATTCGTTTACGTTCCACACTTGGCAAAGAAAAGTTAGAATTTATCAACTACGTCAAAAAAATAGATATTAGCGGCAATAGTCTTCTGCCACGTTTACAACCTGAACTGAATTGGGAATTAAACTCGCTGAGTTTGGATGAGCTGAAACGCAATATTTCTGTACAAGATTTAAATACACTGCAAGCCTTACAAAAATTGAAATTCCCGCAAGGCTCAATGTGCCTGCAAAAACAGGCTTCTGCCAATAATCAAGCCTATATTGTGGCTGATATAGAATATGAACGAAATCAGCAAGGTTTTCTTGACTATGCCAAGCAGTATGGTACTAATCCAAATATCTTAAAGTTCAATTATATGAACACTACCTCTTACATCAACACAGGCAACAATACTTGGGGCTACACAGAATACGAAAACGGTTATTACTGGAGTGAATACAATGAAAAAGGTATTGAATATTCAGTGGCAGATGATTTAGAACAAAAGCGTCAGCAGGTACAACAGTTCGATTTAACTGCTGCCGAAAAAGCCGCGCGTTTAGAATTAATCGACCAAATCGCTGAAGGCTGTACTTACTACAATAAAACTGCAGCAGATTATATTTTTGCGCATGTAAATTACTAAAATGACAACATCAGCATATACGTACTAAAGCGCGTGTATGCTGACTTGATTTTCATTTACACTAAAACGTACATTTAAGTTAGCAAAGCTCATGCCATAGATGCGTTCAGGATCATCTTGATAGGCAGGACGTGGGTCAAGCGCTAAAACCTGCTCAAGCTCTTGACAGCTTTGTAGATTAATTATTCCCTTTTTCACTAATTCATCACGTGAAATTTGTGCATTTTCCAACCAAATAACTTGTTTACGCACGGGCTCATCCTGTGCATAAGCACTTTTTGCATCTATAACTGCATCTGAATATTGAATATAAGGTTTAATATCTACAATAGGGGTGCCATTTAATAGATCACTTCCCACCACGTAAACACGTACATGTTTACCCACTTTTTCAACCTTTTTAAGCCGTACCACCGATAAACCAATAGGAGCAGGACGATACATACTACGGCTAGCAAACACCCCAATTTTTTGATTACCGCCTAAACGGGGTGGACGAACTTGTGGACGAAATTTAGCGCTATCTTGTTGATTTTTATTATCATGAAACTGCCACACCAACCAAAGATGGCTAAATTCTTCAATACCCACAAAAGCATTTAAATCATTATAAGGGCCGTTCATTTCAATATAAGATTCTACCTCAACCAAATTTGGCTGCCGCGGAATCCCAAATTTCTCTTGGTAAGGAGAGCGCATATAGCCGATAATCGGCAAAGTTAAAGTCGTCGTCATCACTTTTTCTGATAAGCTCAATTAAATATATTCAGTTTATCGAGAATGATTTTAGATTAGAATAGCAACCTGTTCTAATTTGATAATTTATTGAGACCTTTAATGGCTGCTTTTAACGTCGAAAAGATTACTCATGTCCACCACTGGAATGACACTTTATTTTCTTTTAAAACGACTCGTGACCAAGCTCTTCGTTTTAAAAACGGTCAGTTTGTGATGATCGGCCTTGAAGTCAATGGCAAGCCGTTAATGCGTGCCTACTCAATTGCCAGTGCAAACTATGAAGAAGAGTTAGAATTCTTCTCAATTAAAGTGCCAGATGGTCCATTAACTTCTATTTTACAAAAAGTTAAGGTGGGCGATGAAATCTTGGTTTCTAAAAAACCAACAGGTACTTTGGTACTGGATGATTTAAACCCAGGTAAAAACTTATACCTTCTCTCTTCAGGTACAGGTCTTGCACCATTCTTATCAACAATTCGTGATCCAGAAACTTACGAGCGTTTCGAAAAAATTATCGTAGTTCACGGTACACGTTTTGTTTCAGAATTGGCATATCAAGACTTAATTGAAAATGAAATTCCAAATCACGAATTCTTTGGCGAATTAGGCGCGAAAGAAAAACTGGTTTACTACCCAACTGTAACCCGTGAAGATTTCCATACTCAAGGTCGTGTAACGACTGCCATTGAAACTGGCGCTTTGTTTGAGAAAATCGGTTTACCACGTTTTAACCCAGAAACTGACCGTGCCATGTTATGTGGTTCACCTGCGTTCCTTGACGATGTGGCTGCACTTCTTGACCAACACGGTCTTAAAGAATCACCACGTATGGGTGTTCTAGGTGACTACGTGATTGAACGTGCATTCGTTGAAAAATAATTTTATTTTTCTATAAAAAAACCGCGCATTTCGCGCGGTTTTTTTATCTTTTACAGACGATAGAAAATTCTTCCACTTCCATATCAAAAATCATTAAGTTGAGTAGCATCTCATTTGCTGTTAATGTTTTGATTTTCAGCTCCATTGGCTCTGGATCAGCTAAAGCTGCTTTTAAATTCACTTTGGCTTCAAGCTCAGGATGATCTGTGCTGAATTTTTTTACATCATATTGATCCAAGATTAGTTTCATACCCTCTAAGTGCCAACGCGCCTGAATCTCATAGTTAAATTGTGCTTTTTCTCGTTCATTTTCAAGGGTAGAAACAGTTTTCTGTCGCTGTTGTTGATTTTTCTGAAAAGACCATTGCATTTGGCTTTTCGCATCATAACCCATATAGTCCATGGCTTCCGTACATGACCAATCCCCCACAATAGCCACATCTAGAGGCGTAAGGGTTTGCGCAGTTATAGCGCTGCTGCATGCCGTTAAGCATAAAACCGTTAATAATTTTGTTATATAGTTCTGAATGTACATAATTGAGTCCAGTTTTAATATTTTAATCAAATGACTTTTCAATTATACCCACCTGTGATGAAGTTAAAATGAAATCTATCTTTTAAACTTGAGTGTTGATATGAGCTCGCTAAAAAATTTGGCTGAGGTATTTGATTAGCGTAGTCGCCCTTGTTGGTTGGCAAAACCGACACAACTTGCCCCACCACCCACGATAAAGCCACATTCGACATTTCAAGATGCCTATCATTGCGTTTGCATCATAAGAGGTACTATAGAAGCACCAGCGCTTATGATTAAACTGACAAGGGTTCAAAAACATCATTTTTTCATGATATCCCCCATTAATATGCGTTGAGTTGTACTTTGGCATTGCTGCCTAGCAGTAATAGTTTGATTGTGCTTTTGAACATACTTTTCCGAATTTCTATGCATACTAAATACCAATATTTTTAATCAATTCGCCTCATTCTGGTAAATTGTTAACTGTTGTAAATAAATATTTATCAGGTTTTTTTATGCAAATAAAAATAAATTAAAATAATGTTGTTTATAGGTTTTTTAAAAGATATTTCACATTTTAATTAAAAATATAGTCTTTTTTGGCAAATAATCTTGAGTGTTTTACTAGGTTGAATCTAAATAAAAAAGCCTTACAATAAACCCATAATTTTTATATGCCTTTATTTATGCTATTCGCACTCAGCATCCATAACCTAAGCTGCTCAACACTAAGCACCAATATAAGGATGAAAAATTAAAGGGGGCTGATAATAAAAAAAGGAACTCGGGTGTTAGCATCCAAAGTTCCTATAAAACAAGAATATAAAACTTATAAACTTGTGAAGAGGTCAGTGTGCTTGGGGACACACTGACCTTATTCTCTTATTGACCAGAACGGATAATATAATCAAATGCAGACAGCGATGCTTTAGCGCCTTCACCTGTGGCAATGATGATTTGCTTGTAAGGCACTGTGGTACAGTCACCCGCAGCAAATACACCTTTGACATTGGTTTCATTACGTTCGTTAATCACAATCTCACCACGGTTTGAAAGTTCTACAGCCGTTTCTTTTAAGAAATCTGTGTTTGGTAACAAACCAATTTGTACAAAGATCCCTGCAAGCTCAACAGTATGTTCAACATCCGTTGCACGGTCTTTGTATTTCAGTGCAGTCACTTGTGAACCATCACCCACCACTTCGGTAGACAAGGCATTTTTGATCACAGTTGTGTTTGGTAAGCTGTTTAACTTGTCTTGAAGCACTTGGTCAGCACGCAGTTTGGTATCAAACTCAACCAAAGTCACATGCTCAACAATACCTGCAAGGTCGATTGCTGCCTCTACACCTGAGTTACCACCACCAATCACCGCAACACGTTTGCCTTTGAACAGTGGGCCGTCACAGTGTGGGCAGTAGGCTACACCACGGGTTTTGTATTCTTGCTCACCCGGTACATTCATTTCTCTCCAACGTGCACCTGTAGATAAGATGACAGTTTTCGATTCAAGTTTGGCACCGTTTTCAAGTGTTACTTCAACTAAGCCGTTGGCAGTCTCGTCAGCACCTTTGATGTCAGCTACACGTTGCAAGTTCATGATGTCCACGCCATATTCACGAACGTGTGCTTCCATTTCAGCTGCAAACTTTGGACCTTGGGTTTTTTGAATCGAAGTGTAGTTTTCGATGTCCATGGTGTCCATGACCTGACCACCCATACGCTCCGCCACGATACCAGTTTTAATCCCTTTACGTGCAGCATAGATCGCAGAGGTATTGCCCGCAGGACCGCCACCGATGACCAAGACATCAAAAGCATCTTTAGCATTTAACTTTTCAGCATCTTTAGCCGCAGAGTTGGTATCTAATTTTGCAACAATCTCTTCCAAAGTCATACGACCTTGACCAATGTGTTGGTTGTCTTGGAATACCATCGGTACCGCCATGATTTTGCGTTCTTCTACTTCGTCTTGGAAGAATGCACCATCAATCATGGTGGCTGTTGTCCCTGGGTTATAAATAGCAATCAGGTTTAATGCTTGAACCACGTCTGGGCAGTTATGGCAGCTTAAAGATACAAATACATCAAAGTCAGATTGTACGCCTAAGCCCTTAATTGAAGCTAAAACTTCATCCGACACTTTAGGTGCATAACCAGAGGTTTGTAGCAACGCTAGAATCAATGATGTGAACTCATGGCCCATTGGTAAACCGGCAAAGAATACCCGCGGCGCTTCACCTGCTTTAGCAATACCAAAGCTTGGGACACGTTTGTTTTGACCATCAAAACGTGCAGTCACCAAGTTGGATAATGCCGCAACTTCTTCAACCAATTCTTTGATTTTGGCTGATTTATCTGAATCGTCTAGGGCTGCAACTAATTCAATTGGGCCTTCAAGGCGTTCTAATAAAGCTTTTAATTGCGCTTGAGTATTTTGATCTAACATTGCTAACGTCTCCAAAGGAGTAAATGTGTTGTTAAGGCCATCATAGAGAAAAACTTAAAAAAGGTAAAACAGTTAGTTTTTATAATTTTAATCGTTTT
This sequence comes from Acinetobacter sp. CY17, assembly GCF_059515825.1. Classification (NCBI taxonomy): domain Bacteria; kingdom Pseudomonadati; phylum Pseudomonadota; class Gammaproteobacteria; order Moraxellales; family Moraxellaceae; genus Acinetobacter; species Acinetobacter sp. CY17. Next base: position 56,494 of record NZ_JCAKMX010000002.1, on the reverse strand, counting down.
TTTAAATTAAAGCCCAAAATTTTATTTTGGGCTTTAAGCTTAATTTTCTATACGCTGCTTAATTTGCTGACTGCGCCGCGCAAAATACTGGCTGAATAACCAAAATAATATACTTACAGCCAAACTCAGCCCAGCCAACACAATTAACCCGACACGTAGTTGTTGATTAATGGCTTGCATTTTGTGTACTTGGCTTGCCAAGGCATGTGTACTTGCACTCATACTGTTGCCGTAAAGCTGCTGTTGCATACTCCATAACTGTTCAGTTTTAAAACCATACTGGTTAAATTGCGGATTATCTTGCTCTGCCTGAATTAAGTGTGCCACATAAGGTTGAGCTGCTGCTTTATCAGCAGGTTGATGCAATAATGCGGTTTGTGCCAATAAATAAGCTTGTACTGTAGCAGGCGTCTGACTGGCATTTAATTCTTGGTACATTACACTTTCATTTATATTCTGAGCATACTGAGTTAGTGCAGTATACGCCTGATCTTGCTCATCACGCAGGTCATACTGCACGTAGGTTAAGCCTGACCACAGTAGCATAAAAGCAATCAACCACCCCACAAACTTAATGACAAAAGACTGAAAATGCAGGTAGAAAAAGCGGATTTTTTTGAGTAGATATACCACAAAAAATGCACCTATAAACGACACGCAGACTTTCAAAATCAGCCAACCAAACCAACTGAGTAGACTGATAAAATAATCTTGCTCTTGGCCCATCAAGGTCAAGTGCTGAGCCGACACAGGAATATGTAGTTGCTCTACTTCAGATGTCAGCCCAAAAAAACCAGCCACTAAATCCTGCTGCAAAAATCCAGCCATTAACAACACAATAAACATGCTACTGCTGAGTAAACATAGCCATAGAAAATTGCGTTGGCGCTTTTTTAACTGCCTTAAGCCAGTTTCTACTTGGCTTTCTGGCATGATCGCATGGGCAAACTTACTCAACTTATGCCTCCTTTGAGGATTGCTGCTCCAGCTTTGGACTCGATTGACGCACTAAATTATCTAAATCATGCTGTAACTGACGTAGGCGTGTACTGGCTTCAGCACGTTTTTGCACCCCTTGTTTTTGAATCTCAATCACGTCATTTACAGTTTTAATCAAGCTATTTTGCACATATTCCAAGGTTTCTACATCAATCACAGAACGCTGATTGGCACGCGCGGTATCGACTGAATTTTGGTGTAGCAACTCTGCGTTACGACGCAATAGCTCGTTGGTGGCGTCATCAATCGCATTGGCCAATTGCACACTATTTTTCTGCTCATTTAAGGAAATGGCTAAACTAATTTGGTTTTTCCAAGCCGGTAAAGTAATGTTTTTAATCGCATAAAATTTATCGACCAACATTAAATTATTCGATTGAATAATACGAATCATCGGCAAAGTTTGCATAGCTGACTGTTGCAAAATCTGCAAATCACTGACACGTTTTTCTAAATTATTGGCCACATGATTTAAATCATAAATCTGCTGGGTCACTTTAGGCTCTGCAGGTTGGGAATTCAAGGCAGCAATTTGCTGTTGTAACTCATGTTGCTTAAGTTGCCCAGCTGCAATATAAACCCCCAATTGTTTATATTCATCCTGCACGCCATTAAACATATGATCTAAAGTGGTCACACGCTGCTGCAACCCACCTTGTGAAGTTTCAATTTCAGTAACTAAACGATCAATTTGCGCTTTGGTATGATCAAAGTTTTGATCAAAACTTTGTTTAGCACCTTTGATTTTATTGAATAATCCCCCTAAAAAGCCACGACTCTTTTGCGGATTGATAATACTACTGGTATTGAGCTGCTGAGCCACTTGTACTACTTGGTTAAGCTTTTGCCCAGTTTCGTCTAAATCTTTATTTTGCACTAAACTGAGTAACTCATCGGTATAATGTGCGGTTTGGCTAGCAATATTTTTGCCATATTCTGCCACACTATGCTGATCAATCTCGTCTAATTCAGCACGTGCCTGCAACACAGCCTCAAAGTCGCTGTCTTTTAGACCCAACTCGGTTAAATTTAAGCGCTGAAAATCCTGTTCGGTCGCGGTTACAACTGCAGGTTTTTGAGAATCAGTCATATTTACCTCGAATGTGAAGGTGGTGATGCATGTTCTAAAGCATGCTTTAAAGTATTAATCAGGCTATTGCGGCTTGCATCAAGGGCTTGACTACTTTCTGTAACATATTGATTTTGGCTTTGTTGCAAATGATATTGCCAAGCTGGTAATAACACCTGTTCTGCTTCTTTAAAGCGATCGAGTAAGCTAAATGCCAATTGCTGGCTGAGATACATTTGTTGCATGGCAATATCATTACTGCTTTGCAACGTTTCCAAAGTATTAATTTTTTTGGATAAACGCTGCGAAAACTGATCGAGCGGATGTTGATGCTGAATAAAATCCGGATATTCAATTAAAAATTGCTTTGCCGCCAAAATGTATTTCGCCATTTGCTCACGTAAACCCATCAGCTGCCGATAGCGTGACTCAGACTTTTGAATTTCAATTTCAAGCTGTTGACTTAAGGTATGGCTACGGGCCACTAAACGCTCTAAATTTTTATAATAGGCAATTTGTTTAGAGGCATAATCTAGGTCACTGCCCAACCAACGTTGCAAGCGATTAAAACGTTTTTTTTGCATGTATTTTTTGGATTGATTAAGCGCCTGAATCAGCTGTTGAATACTTTGACTTAAATCTTGCGTGAGTTTGGGATCAATGCTATTGAGTAATACGGCCTGTGCCTGTACCAAACGCTCAGCGTAACGATTGAGCTGTGCTTGATCATGTAACATCGGCACTAAATCATGCCGTTTAATGGCTAAAAGTTCTTGCTGCTCAACCTCAATGTCTGATAAAGGCGTAAATTGCTGTGAATATGCCATACGAAGCTCCCCCCAAACACTACTCTTTGATACTACGTGGTTTAAGTGAGCTTTTATGTTGCATTTTGCAATTTTTACCAGCTCGCCCACTCTGCTAAAGCACTCAGATTTAAAATCTTGACTCGATGATAACGCCATTCGATGAAGCCAAGCTGAAGAAATACACCTAATTGCTTATGTAGGGTTTGACGCGATACCTGTAAGAGATCGGCAAATTGTTGTTGACTAATTTTAATATCACCCTTGGCTGTTTGCTGTTCATGTAATTTAAGAAGTTGATAAGCGATGCGCTGTTTGAAGGTACCTGCCACCTGATAACGCTGTGCCTCAACACTTTGCCATAGCCGTGAGCTTAATAAGTCAAAGACTGCATTTTTTAAGGCCGGATTATCCTGTAACTGTTGTAAAAACACGGCTTGGGGAATTTTAAGCAGCTGTGCTGAGCTCATAGCAAAATAATCATAATACAATGCTTTTTTCTCTAAGCAGGCAATCAAGTTAAATACTTTAGGTCCTTGTAGATATTGAGCAATATGCAAATTACCCTCAGTATCTAAATGGCCCATTTTAATGTAGCCACGTATTAAAAAATAAACATCTTGCTCAGCTAAGTCTAAACCTTGCTCAGGCACAAAAGTACTGATCTGTAGCTGATCCCAAGCCTTGGATAACTGTAAATGCTGTAAAACAGGGTCGCTTTGACACAGGGTGTGTAAATCTTGTTGACGCATAGCCGTATAAAAAAAAGACCGAATATCAAATATTAGGTCTTTTTTTCATGTCGAGAAAAACGATTATTTATGCTAAGTTCAGCATGGTTGATGCTGTGGCTTAAGAGACTTTTTTATAAATTTTACCGCCTTCTGCACGCAGTTCTGAAATATCTTGGTTCACAATGTGTTTTAAGGTTTCACTTGGGCGACCATCCACACCGACTGGCACATCCCCTGCAAGGGTTACTCGAGTGGCAACACGCAATTCATCGCCATAGTCATTGATGGCACGGTGCTGCGTAGCACGATTGTCCCAAATCGCTACATCCCCTTCGGCCCATTGCCAACGCACCACATTTTCCCATTCTGTAATATGCTCTTGAAATAATTCAAATAAACGACGTGAATCACGTGAATTAAATCCAACAAAGCGCTTAAAGAAATGACCCAGCACTAAAGTTTTTTCACCAGTTTCCGGGTGCACTCGCACCAAAGGATGTTCAGTTTCAATTTCTACAGCTGTGGTAAAAATTTGACGCTGTTCAAGGTTTTGCGCTGACACACGACCAGTATAGTCATAATCATTGCTATGTACCGCGCGTAGACCCTCTGCCAATAATTTTAACGCTTCAGGTAAATACGCGTAGGCAGTTGCAGTATTGGCCCATACAGTATCTCCCCCTACTTGAGGTGCAATGACGTTACGTAAAATGGTCGCCTTGGGATAATTGGCCAAGAAAGTAATATCGGTATGCCAAGAATCTGCACGCCCCCCACGTGAATCAATCGCTAAGGTATGCGCTGTCCCATCTTTTAGTGGCACACTTGGATGATTAGAAGGTTCACCGAGCAAACGGGCAAAGTCTTCTTGCTCTAGATCAGTTAAATGTTGCTGACCTCGAATAAATATGACTTTATATTGTAATAAAGCTTGGTTGAGCTCAGTCACAACTTCTGAGCTTAAATGACCACCTAAACGGATATTAGAAATTTCTGCTCCAGTACGCCCACTCACTGGACGGACCTGAATATATTGATAGTTAAATGTTGGCTGATAGTTTTGGCTCACGGCGCTGTTCCTCATGTTCTGATGCATTGATGGTGTTAGACATGAGATTGCCGTAAGCGTATTTAAATTTCTGTCAAAAATTTGACAAATCTTAAGCTAATAATCGCTAATCTTTGCAACGAAACAACAGTCACTCCAGCAACATTGAATTATAAAAAATCACCTTCACGCTCTGGTTGAAAGAGTACTTTTTCAATTTTCACCTGCATGATCTGACCATCGGGTTGCGGCCATTGAATTTTTTGTCCTTCACTTAAACCTAAAATGGCTGCACCAATAGGCGCGATCACGTTGACTTGATTGGTTTCACCTTTAAAATCATGTGGATAAACCAAAACCACTTCTGTAGGTTCATTTATGTCGCCAAGGCTAATTAACACGCGTGCATTCATCGTCACCACATTGCTAGGTACGTCCTGTGGAGCAACTACTGTGGCACGTGCTAACTCCTCTTCTAAATGCTGCATGGTTGCGGTCAATTGCTGTTGATGTTCCAACATTGTTTCTAAACGATTGAGATCTTGTTCAGAAATAATAATTTGTGGTTTTTGCATGTTTTATTCTCAATTTGGCTTTACTTCAGTTATAGCAGAAAAGTCACAGCATGTGCTTTTCTCGTGACCATAAAAAAAGCCCCCTTGAGGGGGCTTTTCTCAAGTTTAAGCTTATTTAGCGTAAACAGGGAATTTTGCACATACAGCAGCAACTTTTTCTTTTACTGCAGCAATAACAGCCTCGTCGCCTTTGGCATCTAAGATGTCAGCGATCCAACCAGCAAGTTCACGTACTTCAGCTTCGCCAAAACCGCGTGTTGTAACTGCTGGTGTACCAATACGGATACCAGAGGTTACAAATGGAGAACGTGGATCGTTTGGTACAGAGTTTTTGTTCACAGTGATGTGAGCTGCACCTAACCAAGCATCTGCTTCTTTACCTGTAATGTCTTGTTTGATTAAAGACAATAGGAATAAGTGGTTTTTCGTACCGCCAGAAACAACATCATAGCCACGTTCGATAAGCACTTCAGCCATTGCTTGTGCATTCTTCACAACTTGTTGTTGGTATTCTTTGTATTCAGGCGCCATTGCTTCTTTAAAGCAGATTGCTTTAGCCGCTACAGCGTGAACAAGTGGACCACCTTGGTTACCTGGGAATACTGCAGATTGAAGTTTTTTCTCAATCTCTTCGTTGGCTTTCGCAAGGATTAAACCTGAACGTGGGCCACGAAGTGTTTTGTGTGTTGTTGTCGTGGTTACGTCAGCAATTTGTACTGGGCTTGGGTAAACGCCAGCTGCAACCAAACCTGCAACGTGTGCCATATCAACAAATAGGTAAGCACCTACTTTGTCTGCAATTTCACGGAAACGATTCCAGTCAACAATTTGGCTGTACGCAGAGAAACCGGCAACGATCATTTTTGGCTTGTGCTCAAGCGCTAAACGTTCAACTTCTTCGTAGTCGATCTCACCTGTTTCTGGGTTTAAACCGTATTGAACAGCGTTATACGTCTTACCAGAGAAGCTTACTTTAGCACCGTGAGTCAAGTGACCACCGTGCGCTAAGCTCATACCTAAAACGGTATCGCCTGGGTTTAAAAGCGCTAAGTAAACTGCAGAGTTGGCTTGTGAACCAGCGTGAGGCTGAACGTTAGCGTAATCAGCACCAAAGAGTTCTTTAGCACGGTCAATTGCCAATTGTTCAATGACATCTACATATTCGCAGCCGCCGTAGTAGCGTTTGCCTGGGTAGCCTTCAGCATACTTGTTTGTAAGTTTTGAGCCTTGTGCTTCCATGACTGCTTTAGAGCAGTAGTTTTCAGAAGCGATTAACTCAATGTGCGCTTCTTGGCGAGCATCTTCGTTAGAGATTGCTTGAGCTAATTCTGGGTCAAATTCAGCAATAGAGATATTGGCAAACATTAGCGAGGTCCTATTAAATTAGGGCTTTTAAGCCGTGCTAAGATTGGCGCGTATTGTAGCATGAAGTTTTCAAATTTAGCGCAGCTAGTTGGCCGACTTTTACATAAAATTTGGCCTTTTAGGTTAAAAAAAATCGTGACTTTAGTAAAATCAACTTATTGAAAAGCCTTTAGAGATTTTCAATATTACCACAATCGTATATTTTTTAACTCAAAGCCAAATCTTCAAGGTGTCGAATACTTGCCTTTCTATGTTTAATTTTTGGTTTTATCTTAGGCTATTTTTAAGAGGCCGCCCAAAACGCAGCACCTCACCCTACTGTGCACCGTGTCTACCACGCAGCAACAACGCGCCTATATTTAAAAGCCATACATCAAAAAGACAGTGATCGTATTGGTGAGCTGAATTTACTCTCAGCCAATCAAAGCGTGTTTTTACGTTTACTCAAACAGACCTTTCCAGCGTATGAGATTGCGATTAAACAACAGCGCTTTTTACTCCTCGATCCAGATCACATGCCCATTGCGATTTTTGAATACCGCGATGGCATTCATCCCATTCAATGAGTCGATAGCGAAGATGAAATTGCCTTACATTTATATAAAGGGATTTTATCCAATGAAGCCCTTAAACAAGATGCAGCAGCGTTAAAAGTGAAAATTCAACCTTAAAAAGCCTTTATTGTTCAAAGCGTATCAGGTAGATTGCCCTTTTAGCCCATTGCCTTAGGATCGCACATGCACGCCATTATTCTCGATACCGAAACCCATACCTTAAATGGACAACCGATTGAGATTGCTTATGCGCCTATCGATATTCATCAAGGTCAACTCAGTCTAGATAAAAGTCAAATTTTTGATCAACTGTATTGCGTTGATGAACCGATTTCCTATGCAGCCATGGCAGTCCATCACATCCTTGAGAGCGATTTAGAAGGTCAACCGCATTATACCAGCTTCCGCTTGCCTCAAGACACGGTCTATATGATTGGACATAATATTGATTACGACCTACGTGCCATTGAAAAATGCGGTGTAGATACCAGTCATATCAAGGCCATTTGTACCCTCGCCTTAGCACGACGTGTCTGGCCAGATGCAGAAGCACATAACATTTCCGCCTTAATTTACATGATTAGTAAAGGCAGCAGTAAAGCGCGTGACATGATTAAAAAAGCCCATCGTGCTGATATGGATATTATTTTAACCGCCAATATTCTTAACCAAGTCATTCAACATCTCAATATTCAAAGCTTAGAAGAGCTGTATCAGATTTCTGAAGATGCCCGCATTCCACGTAGCTTAAATTTTGGCAAACATAAAGGCAGTGCTATCTGCGACTTACCAAGCGATTATGTACAATGGTTATTGCGTCAAACTGATCTAGATCCCTATCTACGCAAGGCTTTAGAAAGTCAAAATATTCAGACTTTATAAAATTTATTTGGCAAGGCCGCGGTCTTGCCAATTTTTTATAGACTTGCCTTATAGTCTTTTTATGTTAATTGATTTGTTTTTGTTCTTAATAAAAAAATTATAAAAATAAAAAAGTGCTTGATATAAAAAATAAAAATAAAAATAAACGCATTTAACCTTCGTTAAAATGTGAAAACTATACACTGCTCTACCACTTTAGTGCATAACGCGACATACAGCATTTTTCATATAGTCATCCTTTTCGCTGGACACATCTAATGCGTAATTATCTTGTCTTTGATGCTTGTGATAATCCAATGTATTTAAGTAAAGTCGGCAATTGGGTGATTACCTTTTTAAGTCCTAAAGAGCAAATACAACAGATTGAATTGGCGATTACCTATGTCTTACCACGCCAGCTCAGCGAAGCCTTACAACCCCGACGGGTGATTATTCAAAGTTCAGGTAATCGCGAACAATGGTTAATTCAACAAATCGAATGTTATAACAGCCAAAATATGCAAGAAATTTCTGTCACGAGCGACGATGCAATTGGCCAACAAGCGCTAAACCAAATCATTGAAGAGTTTGCCAAATATGACGTTGATGTACGTCTAGTGCAAGCTTAGCCCTTCAGTATAAAAAGCCCACCTCAGTGGGCTTTTTTTATTCATCGACAATACGATAAATATTCGGGGACAAATCACTACTAAATAGGAACTCAATGCTAGGCAACAACAATTCATTACCCACCACCACATGCTCAACATGGCGCGCAATATTGGCAGCATGACATGGTTCAGGAATTGTTTTTAAAAAGGCGCTGGCCAAATGGCGCTGATCAAATTGATCTTGTAATGTAATTTGTAGCATAGGCATCGGTCATGCTCCGAAAATATAGTGTTTAAAATTAAACAAAACATCGCCATTAATTTTTATTTATGCCTGCATCACTGCAAAAGGGAATATTAAAAAAGCCCGCGGAGCGGGCTCTGTGTTGGAAGGCTAGTGCTGATTTATTGTCTAGTGGCATACCTAAAGTATGTACTTGAGACTCAACGAGCTGTCATTGATCCGTCCAACTAAGAAGTAGCGTCTTAACGACCTACTGTAAGTTGACTATAAAACTGAATGTTTGGCTTGGCAAGTATGCTTAACATTTAAGCAAAAATCATCATACAGATTCTAAATTGAAGCTTTATTTAAATTATGAGTACAACTCAAGGTACCTACAACAGAGGCGAGAGAGAAAATGGTGCGCTTGGCGGGGATCGAACCCACGGCCTCAGGCTTCGGAAACCTGCACTCTATCCAACTGAGCTACAAGCGCGCGTGCACATCATAGCAAAAAAATACACAAGGTAAAGCAACTCTCTCAATATTCTTGCTTTTTATGTCTATGCTTTAAACAATGTTCTGTATTTGCAATGCTAAATTCTGTTGCTGGTGCTTGGTTTCATCGTTCTTATCGCTCACAATACGCACATTATTTCGTATATGAGAATTTCATGACTGATGCTTTGACGTTAAGAGACTTGTCCAAAACCTATCGCAACGGTTTTCAAGCGTTAAAAGGGATTAATCTAGATGTGCCTGAAGGTGAATTTTATGCACTCCTTGGCCCCAACGGTGCAGGCAAATCGACAACCATCAGTATTATTAGCTCCTTAACCAAAAAAACTGGTGGTACGGTAGAAATTTTTGGTCATAATTTAGAAACTCACCCTTCACATGCCAAACAGAACTTGGGTGTGGTACCGCAAGAATTCAACTTCGGCCATTTTGAAAAAACCTTTGATATTTTAGTCACCCAAGCCGGCTATTACGGTATTGCCAAAAAAGTGGCTGAACAACGTGCTGAAATGTACCTTGAAAAATTAGGTCTTTGGGATAAACGTAATACCCAAGCACGTATGCTCTCGGGGGGAATGAAGCGTCGTTTAATGATTGCACGTGCCATAATGCATGAGCCTAAACTGCTGATTTTGGATGAACCTACTGCAGGTGTCGACATTGAGCTGCGTCGCTCGATGTGGGAGTTTTTAAACGAAGCCAACAGCCAAGGCACATCAATTATTTTAACCACGCACTATTTAGAAGAAGCTGAAATGTTATGTCGTCGTATTGCGATTATTGATCGTGGTGTGATTAAAGAAGATACCAGCATGAAAAGCTTTTTGAATCAGCTCAATGAAGAATCGTTTGTTTTTGATTTAGCTGAACCCATTAGCGCGCCGCAAATTGAAATTATTGGCGTACGATTTAACTTAATTGATCCTGTCACTTTAGAAGTGACTTTAGATAAAGCCCATAGCATGAATGACTTGTTTGAGTTACTGCAAGCTCAAGGCATTTTAGTTCGTAGTATGCGTAATAAATCCAATCGTCTGGAAGAGCTGTTTGTGAAAATGGTGGAAAAAAATCTCGCTGAGGATGCCCAATGAACTTTAACCAACTCAGTATCGCCTTCTTCACCTTATTAAGAAAAGAAATTCGTCGCTTTATGCGTATTTGGCCGCAAACTTTACTACCACCTGCCATTACCATGAGTCTGTATTTCGTGATCTTTGGTAATTTAGTGGGTTCACGTATTGGTGATATGGGCGGCTTTAGCTATATGCAGTTTATTGTGCCTGGCTTAATTATGATGGCGGTGATTACCAACAGTTATGCCAACGTTTCTTCTAGTTTCTTTAGTGCCAAGTTCCAAAAAAGCATTGAAGAATTGATCATGAGCCCAATTCCACTGCACCTGATTTTATGGGGTTATGTGTTAGGCGGGGTCTGCCGCGGTTTATTGGTTGCGGTGATTGTGACTGCCATGAGTCTATTCTTTACCGACCTGTATATTAGCAATTGGTTTGTGACCATTTATACGGTGCTCATTACATCGCTATTATTTGCATTAGGTGGCTTCATTAATGCAGTATATGCCAAATCGTTTGATGATATTTCGATTATCCCAACCTTTGTCCTCACCCCTTTAACTTATTTAGGCGGTGTGTTTTACGCCATTAGCGCGCTTAGCCCATTTTGGCAAAACTTATCTTTAATTAATCCTGTTGTATACATGGTCAATGCCTTCCGTTTTGGTATTTTGGGGCATAGTGATGTCAATGTTGGCATTTCTTTAACCATTATTACCTTATGCTGTGCAGGCTTATATGCAACAGCTTACTATTTACTTTCTCGTGGTTCAGGAATGCGTGAATAATGAGTGTAGAACAATCTCTCTTGGGTAAAGACACCCAATACCCAACCCAATATCAACCTGATATTTTGTTTCCAATTGCCCGCGAAACTGCACGTGAAAAATACGCGCATGTGGCTGGAATTCGTCAAGGTCAGGATTGGTGGCATGTGTTTGAAATTTCTTGGCTTAATCCCAATGGTGTGCCGCAAGTGGCCATTGGTCGCTTAACTCTCCCTGCGACGTCTCCTAACTTAATTGAGTCAAAATCATTAAAGCTCTACTTTAATAGTATGAACTTCACGACTTTTGCATCTCAAGCTGAGTTTAAAGCCACAGTCGAACAAGATTTATCCAAGGCTGCAGGTGCAGCCGTTGGTATTGATCTGTTTCATGTTGATGAACTCGAGATAACTAAGCCACAAGGGATTTGTATAGATCAGGAACAACCCACGCGCTTAGAACACCATCCCGATGCGACTCTTTTAGCATTCGATGCCAGTGAGGAAGAAGTTGAACTGAGCTTATACTCACATCTGCTGCGCAGTAACTGCCCTGTCACCGGTCAGCCTGACTGGGGAACAGTATTTATCCGTTATCAAGGTCGCAAAATTTGCCAAGCCAGTTTATTGGCCTACATTATTTCTTATCGTCAGCATAATGGCTTTCATGAGCAATGTGTGGAGCAAATTTATGCGGATATTTGGCAAAATTTAAGCCCCAATAAACTTATGGTGTATGCAACCTACACCCGTCGTGGTGGTTTAGACATTAATCCATGTCGTGCCTCTCATGCAGATTGGTTGGTGAGCCCAATTCGTCTTGCGCGTCAATAAATACACGCTGAGGTTTTTGTAATGGCGAAGTTTGGCTTTCTTCCATCAACTGAATTACTTGAGACCATGCACTATGGTTTAAGAGTTAAAAATTCAGGTGAGGCATTAACCCCTATTCGTAATGAAATTGCACTTAGCATCAATGAGGAAATCTTAACCATTTTACTGATTGATTTGATGAAGCAATTCCCGAGTAGCGATAAAAGTGAAACCGGCTTAAAACTGGCACGATATTTAAAAGCCAGTGTGGTGACCTTACTTCAGTCTATCTGGAGTGATGCCCCCAACAAAATTGCAAAAACCTCAATTGAGTTTTATGGGCAAAGCTTATTTAAATCGGCAGATCAACAATATCGAGTCGGTTTTAGTTTAGACCCACGCTTATTCACCAATTTGCAGCAGAGCTTGGTGCACATTCAAGCCGGCGAACGTGTTCATCAAGCAGCGCTAGCTGAAACCTACAAGCAATGGGCCGAAGCAATCGTGCGGCATTTTTTAACCAATTTTAGTCAAACCCTAGAGTTAGACATGTTAAAAGCCAAAACCCTTGATAGTGCAAGCAGTACACTTTTAAAAGCCATCTATATTGCGCTTGATAAAATCATTATGAATTTAAACCGTAATGAGTTGAAACTACTGGCCAATTATCATCTCCTGCTATTACATTCCAAATCATAAAACACCAGCTTCGGCTGGTTTTTTTATAGGCCTTATATGTGCCACTCTGTGGGCACTAGCATATTGTGGTTCTGGCACATCCAGTGGGATCAAGCAATGTAGTCGAGATAATATAATCTGCCTTAGGGTTCTGATTTTTATTTAATTTTAAATCACGTACAATAAGGTGATCCTGCAATAAGAAGTTGGTTTTGTAAGCTTTTGTATTGGTTTTTGTGTTGTCTATGGACGGTAATGCTATGTTAAGCCCGTGCAAGACACCCTCTAATAACCAATTTTGTTTTGGATGATCTTGCACTTCCTTTCCAGTAGTCAGTTTTTGGACTTTAACATGACGTTAAAATTTCGTTTCAATCAAAAATTACAAAGCTTAGCGCTGATAGGTGCAGCCTTGTCACTCACCAGTTTGAGTAGCCAAGCCAACGACTTTCAAGCGCATCCTGAATATGCCAGCTTTAAACAAAAAACCATGCGTAGTTATGGTCTCAGTGAGCAGCAAATTGATTGGGCTATGAATGGCAGCCGTAATCGTCCTAATATTATCGAAATCATGAATCGTCCAGGTGAAAGTAAACCTTGGTATAGCTATAAAACCAACTTTTTAGCTGAAAGCACCATTGCCCGCGGAGTGCGTTTTAAACAGCAATATGCAGATACTTTAAATCGTGCTGAGCAACAGTTTGGTGTCCCACAGTCAATTATCTTGGGCATTTTAGGGGTAGAGACCGGTTATGGGGCCAATAAAGGCAATTTAATGACCCGTGATGCCCTTGCTACCCTTGCCTTTGGCTACCCCCGCCGTGCTGCGTATTTCCAAGATGAGCTCGGGGCTTTAATTGCATTTAGCTATAAAGAAGGCGTCGCAACCAGTTCTATTCAGGGTTCATATGCCGGTGCCATTGGATATCCACAATTTATGCCAAGCAATATTCCAAAATTTGGTGTTGATTACGATGGCAATGGTCATATTGATTTACGCGATTCTGCTGTAGATGCCATTGGCTCGATTGCAAATTACCTCGCTCAACATGGTTGGCAGCGTAATCAACCGATTGCTTTTGCCGCACGCTATAGTGGTCAGACACCAGATCAAGTCATTGCCAAAGATTTAACTCAGCCAACACCGTATGGTGTGCTCAAAAATCAAGGCATTGCACCGCTTAACCCCTTGGTACGCATTGATAATTTAGATTTAGTCAATGTGATTCAATTACAGGAAAATTATGGCCCGAGCTATTACATCACTTACCCAAATTTCCAAGTGATTACCACCTACAACAAGAGCCGTATGTATGCCACTGCTGTATGGCAATTAGGCAATGAAGTAGCTAGTCGTTAAGACTAGCTTTAATTCATAGCAAAAAAGTCAACAATTTTTTTGATCATTTTGCGCAAAATATCGGCATTTTAAATAAATTGTTACAATATTGTATAATTATTAACCATAAAAACCGCTTTTTTCGTAATTTTTCTCATTATTTTGGTATCAGCTCTAGACACTTTGTAGAGCGCATGAATATTATCCTTGCTGTCAAATGTAGTTGCAAACATGAATTTATCACCAGATTTGCCCGCCTCTACACTGGCAAATTATTGATATAGGAGTTTTTATGCATTCATCGTTTAAATATATTTTAGCCCTCAGTAGTATCTTCGTCCTGAGTCAATCACAAGCAGATATGGTTCAATCATCATCACTAAAAAATGATCCAGATACCACTCGTTTAGCGGCACGTGTACTCAATAAAGAAGCTCAAGACTTCAATCATCATTTTTCTAATTTAAATAGCCTTTCAATCACTGAGCGTTCAGGTGACCAAGTTCGTCGTCAAACCATCGCTGCTAAAATTGATATTCCTGCTGAAGAGCCTTCAGTGATTGAAAAGTTAAATACTGTGGCATCTAACACTGTACGTAAGTTTAGCCAAACAGGTATGGCGTCTTGGTATGGTCGTCAATTCCATGGTCGCAAAACAGCGAGCGGCGAAACTTTTGATATGAATGCTTTAACTGCAGCACACCGTAGTTTACCACTGAACTGTTATATCCGCGTGACCAACAAAACTAATGGTAAGAGCGTGATTGTGAAAGTGAATGACCGTGGCCCATTCCATGGTAATCGTGTACTAGATTTATCTTATGGTGCAGCCAAGCAACTGGGAATTACCAGTGCAGGTGTAGGCAAAGTCAGCATTGAGCGTGTCGATGGTCCTAACTCTTAATCAGTGTTGCTGCTACATTTGATCGAAAAAAGCCACAGTTATTGTGGCTTTTTTATTTTGGTCAGTGCTATGTTATTCAATCTCTGATGACAGGAAGTCAGTATGCGCACATTACAAGATTGGTTTTCCGAATATAACCAAAGCCACCAAAATCCTTTCAATAAAAAAATCCATTGGCTCTGCGTACCTAGTATCTATTTTGCCATCGTGGCGATTGTGGCTCACTTTAGTTGGCTATTGGCTTGTGTACTTTTAGTATTAAGCTTTATGTTTTATGCTCGTTTAGATGTGGTTTTGGCTTGTGCCATGGCTGTGCTTAATTTAGTCATCGTTGTCTTAATTCATCGCCTACCTTTCGGATTAGCGGTTTATATGACTGTGTTTATTTTGGCATGGATTGGACAGTTTTATGGTCATCAGGTAGAAGGTAAAAAACCATCTTTTTTTAAAGACCTCCAATTCCTCCTGATTGGCCCTATTTGGTGCCTTGACACTTTTCTAGGCAAAGCTAGCTTTAAATGGAAAACACGTCAAAAATCGCAAATGGTGCACATTTAGGGCGTGTTATCGGTTTTCACAACCAAAGTGAACCATTTGATAGGGAAATTAAAGTTAATTCGCTCTTTTTAGGCTTAAATTTAGCTCCATAACTTTAAAAACTCGACTTAAGCTCACCATAGGTGTTTGCACTTATACGCCGTACCGATGGGTTGCTGCTTTATTATGCAAAATCTTCTATAGTAGAGACTGCCCTCCTCACCATTTTGTACTATGCACCCAAGTCAATTACTCCGCGATTTACTCATCTATATTTTTCCTAAACTTCAGCCGCATGATTTCCCACAAATTGATGTGCACGAAAGTAGTGATGCATGGTTTGAAACATGGTTGAGTGAATATCCTATTGCGCACGAATATGTGATTGATTGTGATTACCGCGATTGGGCCAATGCCTTTGATCTCAAATTAAATTTTTTATCTGTGTTGGAAAAGCCAATTGACATTGATCAAACTTTAGATGAAGTTTACGATTTTTTTGAGCAATTACATGAAGAAGAACAAGCCTTCTCTGATTTTATCGAACAAGAAACAATACCCTCTGACAATGCTGTAGATGAACTGATCTTGCTACAATATGATGAAGATCTTGAATTAGACCAAGTAGAGTCTTTTTATTTTGAACCAAGCGATGATGTTTTAGAATTGACTGTGGTGATTGTTGAGAATTTACTCAATACAATCTTACGCAATGGTTTTAATGTGATTGCGATTATGCATCCGCATAAGTTCCAATTTATTTTAAGCCATGCACAACCAAGTGCTTTACAAGATTTAACGTTTTTATTTGAAGAGGCTTATTCTGTACCACAAGTACGTCTATTTTTAAGTGATGATTATAGTCATCATCAATTTGCGCATTTAGTGGGTAAACTTTAACACCCTATATAAAAAAAGCCCCAAAATTTGGGGCTTTTTTTAACTTTTACCTAAAGGTAAAAATTATTGCGCAGCAGCCGCCGCTTGAGCAGCAGCAACTTCGTCAGCGAAGCTCATTTCTGCTTTCTTCTCAATACCTTCACCTACTTCGAAGCGAACGAATTGAGCAACTGTAGTACCTGTTGATTTAAGTACGTCAGCAACTTTCTTGTCGTTGTCGATTACGTACATTTGGTTCTCAAGTACAACTTCGTTTAAGTACTTTTGAACTGAACCAGTCACCATTTTTTCAACGATGTTAGCAGGCTTACCAGATTCAATTGCTTTTGCTTCAGCAATTTCTTTCTCTTTCGCGATAAGCTCAGCAGATACGTCAGCTTCAGTTACAGCAACTGGGTTGAACGCAGCAACGTGCATTGCAATACCTTTACCAGTCGCAGCATCACCAGCGAATGCAACTACAACACCGATTTTTAAACCGTGTTTGTAAACTGCAAGGTTGTCGCCTTCAACGATTGTTGCGCGACGAACTTGGATGTTTTCACCGATTTTTTGAACAAGTGCAATACGCGCTTCTTCAACAGTTGAACCATCTTCAAGTTTAAGTTCAGCGATTTGAGCAGCTTCAGTTACGTTTGCAGCAAGGGCAGCCGCAGCAACTTTCGCAGAGAAACCAGCAAAGTTTTCGTCTTTAGCAACGAAGTCAGTTTGGCAGTTCACTTCTAAAAGAAGCGCTTTGTTGCCTTCTTGAGCAATGGTGATCGCGCCATCAGCCGCAATGTTACCTGCTTTTTTAGCCGCTTTTGCTTGACCTGATTTACGAAGGTTGTCAATTGCAAGCTCAATGTCGCCACCAGCTTCAGTTAACGCTTTTTTGCATTCCATCATTGCAAGACCAGTACGATCACGCAATTCTTTTACCATGCTTGCAGTAATAGCAGTCATGTGAATCTCCTAAATTCGGTAGAAAATGTATTCTTGTTTGGAACAGAAACGGCCCAGAGGATACTCATGGGCCGTCTGCATACATAACGCTTACTATGCCACCATCACATGTCGCAAAAATGACAAGCTCGCGTCAACGCATTAAGCCTCTGGAGCTTCTTTAACGTCTTCAGCTTTTGCTTGCGCATTTGCTTGAGTTTGAGCGTATTCTTTACCAGCAAGGATCGCGTCAGCCATAGCAGAAGCATAAAGTGTTACTGCACGGATCGCATCATCGTTACCCGGAATAACGTAGTCTACGTTGTCTGGGTTAGAGTTTGTATCAACGATACCGATTACAGGAATACCAAGGTTTTTAGCTTCTTTGATTGCAATTGCTTCGTGATCAACGTCGATTACGAATAATGCGTCAGGTAAACCACCCATGTTTTTAACGCCGCCTAAAGCGCGTTCAAGTTTTTCCATCTCACGAGTACGCTCTAAAGCTTCACGTTTAGTCAGCTTAGCGAAAGTACCGTCAGTAGATTGAGTTTGAAGGTCTTTTAAACGGTTGATCGATTGACGTAAAGTTTTCCAGTTCGTCAACATACCACCTAACCAACGGTGATCAACGTATGGTTGACCAGCGCGTTGCGCTTGTTCACGGATGATTGCAGAAGCAGCACGTTTAGTACCAACGAACAAAACTTTGTTCTTTTTGCTAGCCAAGTTGTTAGCAAAGTTCAACGCATCATTTAACGCAGGAACAGTGTGCTCAAGGTTGATAATGTGAATTTTGTTACGCGCGCCAAAGATGTAGTCGCGCATTTTTGGGTTCCAAAAACGTGTTTGGTGACCAAAGTGTGCGCCTGCTTGAAGAAGGTCGCGCATGCTTACGTTGTAATCTGCCATTTTCTTTTACCTTAAAGATTTGGGTTAGGCCTCCATATATCCGCATTCTCCACCTTTAAAAAAGGCACCCAGAGAAATGTGTCGATATATGTGCGGATTTTAGTGCCCCATCGCACAAAGCTCGTGAAAGAGATTCACGAAAAAGCATTTGATAAAATGGGCGGCTATTTATACCATAGTCACATACAAATTTCCAAAAGTTTTTGAAGATCATGAACAGTACTTATGAAGCTCCACGTCGTTTAATCAAATCTGCTGAAGATATCGAAAAGATGCGTGTAGCAGGACGACTTGCAGCAGAAGTCTTGGATATGATCAAACCGCATATTGTTCCGGGTGTAACGACCTTAGAACTTGATACGATTTGTCATGATTATATCGTGAATAAACAAGACGCTATTCCTGCATGCTTAGGCTATGGTGCAGCACCGGGTCGCCCAGCATTCCAACATGTGATCTGTACCTCAGTGAATCATGTGGTGTGTCACGGGATTCCGTCTGAAGCGAAAAAACTGAAAAAAGGCGATATCTTAAATATTGACGTGACTGTGATTAAAGATGGTTTTCACGGCGATACCAACATGATGTATATCGTGGGTGAAGAAACCTCTATTTTAGCCAATCGTTTATGTAAAGTCGCGCAAGAAGCGATGTATCGTGGTATGGCAGTGGTGAAACCGGGTGCAACAATGGGTGACATCGGTCATGCCATTCAACAATATGTCGAATCTGAGCGTTTTAGCGTGGTGCGTGAGTATTGCGGTCACGGGATTGGCGAAGTGTTCCATGATGAGCCACAAGTATTGCACTATGGTCAACCGAATACTGGTATGATTTTAGAAGAAGGCATGACCTTTACCATTGAACCCATGGTCAACGCGGGTGATTGGAAAACCAAATTGCTGGGCGATAAATGGACTGTTGTGACCAAAGACCATAGTTTATCTGCGCAATATGAACATACATTATTGGTAACAAAAACTGGCGTAGAAGTACTCACTGCACGTCCTGAAGAAGATTTATCACGTTTTAACTAAGTAATACCGTGATCTGAAAGCCACCTACGGGTGGCTTTTTTTATATAACTAAAACAAAAAATCCACCGAACTTAAAGTTATCGTTGCCACATTTTGAATGGTTTAACATAAGCACACACCAAAAATAGGGATGTTGTATGTCAGACACGCGCTTTTCTCAACCACTCATTTATATGCTGATTGGCAGTGCCATTATTTTGGCCTTGTCTCTTGGGATTCGGCATGCATTTGGTTTGTATTTGGTGCCCATGAGTCACGAATTTGGTTGGGGGCATAATGTCTTTAGCTTAGCCATTGCCCTACAAAACTTAATTTGGGGTGCTGTACAACCCATTACCGGTGCTTTTGCCGATAAATACGGCTCTAAAGTGGTGGTGATGGTGGGCGGGGTGTTATATGCCTTAGGTTTAGGTCTGATGGCCATGAGTTCAACCGGCTTATTGCTGAATCTCAGTGCAGGTTTGATCTTAGGTTTAGCTTTATCGGCAACCTCATTCCCTGTTTTACTCTCGGCTGTAGGGCGTGCCGCACATCCCTCTAAACGAAGTTTAGCCATGGGCATTGCCAGTGCCGCAGGTTCATTTGGTCAGTTTATTATGCTGCCTACTACCTTGCTGCTATTACAAAGTTTTGGTTGGAAAAGTGCCTTATTGATTAGTGCAATTTTGGTAGCACTGTTAGTTCCATTGGCATGGACGCTTAAAGCCCCCATGTATGTCGATCCGAATGCCGCGCCCTCTACAAAACCCGCCTTAAGCTTTAAACAGATTTTAACGATTGCCAAAAACCATAAACCGTTTTGGTTTTTATCCTTAGGCTTTTTTGTCTGTGGTTTTCAGGTGGTGTTTATTGGCATTCACTTACCCGGTTATTTAATTGATCATGGTTTTAACGCAACTACAGGTACAGTGTTTCTTGCATTAGTGGGTTTATTTAATATTGTCGGTACCTATACTGCTGGCTGGCTCGGGGGCAAATACTCCAAACCCCATTTGCTGATGGGTTTGTATGGTCTACGCGGTATCGCCATGATTTTATTCTTGCTATTACCACTCACTACTTGGAGCGTATACGCCTTTGGCGTGGTGATGGGACTCCTGTGGTTATCCACTGTTCCACTCACCAACGGTATTGTAGCCAATATGTTTGGCGTTAAATATTTAACCATGCTCAGCGGTTTGGTATTCTTTACCCATCAAGTCGGTTCATTCTTAGGCGGTTGGCTCGGTGGCCTCAACCATGACATGACGGGCAATTACAATGTGGTGTGGATTTTATCCATCTTACTGAGTATTTTTGGAGTGTTAGTACACTTCATGGTCAATGAAAAGGCGGTGGTACATGACTGAATATTCTTGGCAACTCAAACTGTTTTTAAGCTTGATCCTACTGTTGCTGCTAGCCCTCTCTATTGGCTTATGGATGCAAACCCCACAGTTATTTGAGTATTTTAACCAAGCCTTTTGCGCCCACTAGTGTGGTTTTTTAAACATGCTATACAGCAGAAAATCTAACTTAGAGCGTACAAAACACTAAAAGATAGAAAAACAATAATTTAAGTTATTTTCTGCTGTTTTTCATAAACTTAGATATTTTTATGATTTTGTCTTTGCCTCTGTTCATCTTAAGTTAATCCCAAGCAATAAAAAACTTAGGAATAAATATGACTGCACTCACCCAACTTTCTCAAGCCATTTTTGATGCACCACATTGGCATCAATCAGAGCAATTACAAAACGATCACGACATTGAAATCCGTCCCATTCAAGGTGCATTAGGTGCAGAAGTTTGGGGCTTAGATGCAGCCAAAGCACAAAGCGG
Organism: Acinetobacter sp. CY17; assembly: GCF_059515825.1. NCBI lineage: Bacteria > Pseudomonadati > Pseudomonadota > Gammaproteobacteria > Moraxellales > Moraxellaceae > Acinetobacter > Acinetobacter sp. CY17. The sequence continues at coordinate 35,426 of NZ_JCAKMX010000002.1, read as the reverse complement.
AGCAACCATTTTTCGTTTAAAACAAGCCTTGGCCGAGCATTCGATTTTAATTTTTAAAGGTCAAACTTTAGATGATGCACAGTATTTAGCATTTGCCAGTTATTTTGGCGCGATTTTCCGCCCAAGTGCCGACAACCCTGTATTAGCCACCCAAGAAGACACAGGTACACCGCCTGATGTCATTCCTGTATCCAATGCGGTAGGACAAGGTGATTATACTGGTCATGGCGAATTGGCAGCACATGCCGACCATCAATGGACGCCACAACCCTCTTTTGGTTCATTACTGTATGCCATTGAACTGCCACAAGATGGTGGACAAACCGCATGGTATAACACCATTCAAGCCTATGATGCGCTAGATGATGCAACCAAAGCACATATTAATGGTTTGCAATTGATCACCTATAACCCTTTTGTCCGCGCAAACAATAATAAAGGTCAAAATGGTTATGGCAATACGCCTTTATATCGCTTTAAAGATCAACCCACGGTTGGCTATGGCTATGCGCATCCTTTAGTGCGTACCCATCCTGAAACAGGACGCAAAGCGCTGTGGCTCAATGAACGCTCTGAAGTAGCATTGGTCAATTATGATGATCAAGCAGGCAGTAAACTGATTGCCCAATTACGTGCGCATCTCCTTAAACCTGAGTTTCGTTATGAACACAATTGGCAGCAAGGCGATATTGTGTTTTGGGACAATCAAGTGACGCTACATTCGCGTAAACCTTTTCCAAGTGAGCAACGTCGTTTATTAAAACGCATTAGCTTAGCCGGCAGTCGCCCATTTTAATTCACTCCCAACGAATAAAAATAAACAATAAAAATAAGTATCTCTTTTACAGCGAATGAGTATGCCTAAGGCATACTCTTTTTTTATCTGTCACTTGAACGACATGCTTTTGATTTAGAATCGTTGATTTTCTGCAATCGAATGACTTTGCTCAACACATTTAACAAGGATGGAGATAGGTGCATGCAACTTAGCTATGGGCAAATTTTTTGGCTATTTTTACAACTTGGTTGCATCGCTTTTGGTGGTCCGGCTGCACATTTAGTCTTATTTTATCAGCGCTTGGTAAAAGACTTAGGCTATATTTCCGAGCAGCAATATAGTGAGGTTTTGGCTTTAGCACAAATTCTGCCTGGACCAACCAGTAGTCAAGTGGGTATTGGTCTGGGCTATAGATTAAAAGGTTATGGTGGCGCAGTGTGTGCTTGGTTAGGATTCACCCTACCGTCGATGTTGATCATGACCTTGGCAGCCATCATCGGTGTAAAGATCAGCCCTTATTTGTCGGGTGAGTTTTTTCATGTCATTCAACTATTGGTATTTGCTGTAGTGATTTGGGCCTTTTGGCAAATGCTGCGCAGTTTTTGTCAGCGCGGTTGGCAATACATCATTATGCTCATCGCCACAGGTTTGTTATATGTGTTACCACATAGTGTCAGTCAGATTATCGTGATTGTCATGGGAGCTATGGCAGGAATGTATTACGCCAGCAATGGTCCAAACTCCCCTGTGATACAGACCTCTTTGCCACCTAAGCAGCAATCTGTCGCTCGCTTGTTTTTGCTGCTATTTGGTCTGCCCTTTGTTATGGTTGCGCTTTTACAGCACGTTAACCCCAATATTTGGCTCGGAAGCTTTATGGCTTTATATCGTACCGCTTCTTTAGTGTTTGGTGGCGGGCATATTATTTTGCCGTTATTACAACAAGAATTTGTCGCAACGGGTGTATTAGCACAAGCACAGTTTGACCTAGGCTATGCCTTGGCACAGCTCATGCCTGGCCCTTTATTTAGTTTTGCCAGTTATTTAGGTGCGTTACTGCCCTTAACATCATCCGCTTTATTGAATGCTGTATTTGCTACAGTGGTCATTTTTTTACCGTCTTTTTTACTGATGTTTGGCTTACCGCCTTTTTGGTCAAAGCTTATGCAAAAGCCACGTTTATTTGCAGCATTGGTGGGTATTAATGCCGCAGTGGTGGGATTATTGTTGTATTTAGTATTAGAGATGGGACAAAAATATCTTAGCTCCGTTTGGGATGTCATTTTTGTGATTGTGCTGATTGCATTATTACGCAGTAAACTGCCAATTTGGCTCAGCTTAATCGGTAGTTTTGCCGCTTATTATGCTGTTTTAACACTCCTGTAAAAATAAAAAAGCCCTAAGCAAAATGACGGCTTTTTTGGATTATTGGAAATAGCTTTTTATTTGCGCCATATTTTTATCTTATGCTAAAACAATACGCGCTTACTGCAAATTAAAATAAGCTACCCAGTAGCTTTATCTTTTTGCGACACATAATCTGCACTTATACGCGTCGAAGCAACCACTAGAATATTCTGCTGCACTTATCAGATACTCACCCGTGCTAAGAATTGATTTTAGCAATCTCTATTCAAAAATAGTCGAGGCATAAAAAAACCGCAAGCCAAAACTTACGGTTTTTTTATTTTAAATCAAAAACTTAGAATAAACGATTCATGCCGTTTAAAGTTGCCACACGATAGGCTTCCGCCATAGTTGGATAGTTAAATGTGGTTTCTACAAAATACTTAATAGTATTGTTTGGGCTATTCATCACTGCTTGACCAATATGAATAATTTCTGATGCGTTATTACCAAAGCAATGTACACCTAAAATTTCTAAAGTATCACGATGGAACAATAACTTAAGCTCACCGACGGTATCACCGGTAATTTGCGCACGCGCCAAATGACGGAAAGACGCTTGACCCACTTCGTATGGAATCTTCTCTTCAGTCAGCTGCTGCTCAGTCTTACCAATCGATGAAATTTCAGGAATGGTATAAATACCCGTTGGAATATCAGTGACTGGCTTAATGCCTTCTTCACCGCTCATATTACCGCCTGCTGAACGACCTTGGTCATAGGCAGCAGATGCAAGAGATGGCCAACCAATCACATCACCTGCAGCAAAGATATTCTCAACTTCAGTTTGATATTCATCATTTACGGTAATTTGACCACGGCTGTTTGGGGTAATGCCCACGTTTTCTAAGCCTAAACCATCGGTATTGCCTGAACGGCCGTTACACCACAAAATCGCATCAGCTTTAATTTTCTTACCACTTTGTAAGTGTAAAACCACATGATCATCAAAGGTTTCTAAATGATCAATCTGCTCATTGTGACGAATCAAGACACCTTGTTCACGTAAGTGATAAGACAATGCATCTGAAATTTCGTCATCTAGATAGCTCAGTAATTTAGGTTGAGTATTAATTAAATCCACTTTATGGTCTAAACCAATAAAGATAGAAGCATATTCACAGCCAATTACACCCGCGCCATAAATAATGATTTTTTGGATTGAATAATCTAGATCCAAGATTTTATCCGAATCAAACACACGTGGATGATTAAAATCAAGCGCCGCTGGACGATACGGACGCGAACCTGTTGCCACGACAATTTGTTGGCAAATAATGGTTTCAGTAATGCCTTCAGGACTAAAAATCAGCACCGTGTTTTTATCTTGAATATAGGCACGGCCATGGAAGATATCAATTTTATTACGATCGTAGAATCGGGAGTGAGTTTCTACTTGTTGCTGAATCACTTTATGTGCACTTTGCAACACTTGTTTCATCGTAAATTGACGCCAGTCACCCATTTTTTTAAACATTGGGTCACGGCGATAACGAATAATGTTCGATACCGTTTGACGTAAGGCTTTACTCGGAATGGTACCCACATGGGTACAGTTACCGCCTAATTGCTCACGCAGATCTACAATTGCAACACGCTTACCAGATTTAGCAAGTTTCATTGCCGCGCCTTCGCCCGCAGGGCCCGAACCGAGAACAACCGCATCATATTTTACGAAAGTCCCACTAACGACCTCTTTCTTACGTGGCATTCAACGCTCCTTCAAAATTCAATTTTGTCGTTTATCTTAAAGATATTATGACCGAAAGAGAATGCTTTTGCTGTATTTAGTCATCATATATTAACCAATAACAACATTTCTAAATTGAATACTGTTTTTACCCCATTTATGGGCAACTTGGTTATAATGGCGCATTGTGATTGAAATATCTCCCCCGTTAAAAAACAGTGGAAAAATTGAATATGTCTGAAAACCGTAAACCTGAACAGGGTGTTAAACTTCGTGGCGCAGAGAAAGTCGCGCGTATTCCTGTAAAAGTTGTTCCTACGGTTGAAACCCCACGTAAGCCGGATTGGATTCGCGTAAAAATGGCGGCACCAGAAGAAGTGCAACGCATTAAAACCACCTTACGTGCGCAAAAATTACATACAGTATGTGAAGAAGCCGCTTGTCCGAACTTACCTGAGTGTTTTGGCGGTGGTACAGCAACCTTTATGATTATGGGTGACATTTGTACCCGTCGTTGCCCATTTTGTGATGTGGCACACGGTCGTCCTAATGCGCTTGACCCAGATGAACCTCGTCATATGGCAGAAACCATTGCCAACTTAGGTCTGAAATATGCAGTCATTACTTCGGTTGACCGTGATGACTTATTAGACGGCGGTGCACAACATTTTGTGGACTGTATTAGAGAAGCGCGTGCGTTAAGCCCGAAAACTTTACTTGAAATTTTAGTGCCTGATTTCCGTGGTCGTATGGATGTAGCGTTACGTATTATGACGGAATGTCCGCCAGATGTATTTAACCACAACATCGAAACTGTACCGCGTCTATATAAAGCCATGCGTCCGGGTTCAGATTACCAACACTCTTTAAACCTTTTAAAAATGTTTAAAGAATATTGCCCAGATGTACCAACCAAATGTGGTTTGATGGTCGGTATTGGTGAAACGGAAGAAGAAGTCATTGCTCTGCTTGATGATTTACACGCACACGGTGTGGATTACGTGACCATTGGTCAGTACCTACAACCATCAAAACAGCATGCGCCAATTGACCGCTTTGTAACGCCTGAAGAGTTTGAGCGTTATACTGCACATGGCCAAAAGCTGGGCTTTAAAAATATTTGGGCAGCGCCAATGGTACGTTCAAGCTACTTTGCTGACCGTCAATACTACGGTGAGCCAGTACCAGCAGTACGTCGTAAAGCCGATCCTGCGAAAAAAATTGATGTTCAAGTCATTGAAGCGTAATACTTCAATGTGTTTAAAAGCCCTCTGTTGAGGGCTTTTTTATGCTTGAACATTTTAAAGTAGCCATATTTTAGTGCACTTTTCTTGTATATTTAGACCAGAAGGTCAAAAAACCTTGGCATAATCTTTGCTCAGTTCTCATGATCTTTTTCTGATTTTTAGGACACTTTATGTCGGGTTTTAAACTTAAATTGCTTTCATTGGCTTTAGTCACAGGGCTTACAAGCCCAATCAGCTTTGCAGAAGACTTCACGATCTTAAAGCAAATCCATTCAACCCCGACTCAACTTAACACTGGTGCCCATCAAGGGCATTATTATGTTCCATCCACTTTAGACACCATTACGTGGGGCTATTTACCTAATCGTGATGCAAAAGCAGTACTCACCGTAGATTCAGGCAGTACAGTAGTTTTTGATACCGTCTCACATGAAGGTTTATTAGAAGACCAAGGTCGTGATGCGAAAAAATATTTCCAAGCACAAGGGGTTAAAGCCGCACATATTTTGCCAGAAGCCATGCTGATTACGCAGTCCAAGCTTCAACATGATTTTCACAAAGATGGCCCGCATATTGTGACAGGTCCGGTAGCTATTCGTGGCGCGATGCCAGGCGATGTGCTCAAAGTTGAAGTCTTAAATGTAGAGCCGCGTGTGCCTTATGGCGTGATTTCTAATCGGCATGGTAAAGGGGCTTTAGTGGGTGAGTTTCCTCAAAAAGCCCAACAAGCCAATCCTTCTGCGCAGCATCCTGAGCGTTATGGCAATGTCTCTGTCTTCACCCCAATTGAGAAAAATGCACAAGGTGACTATGAAGGCGTGATTAAAACCACAAGTGGTGCTGCCATTCGTTTTCCACTTGCACCTTTTATGGGCTTAATGGGGGTGGCTGCCAATACTAGCGCGCCTGTGCATTCGGTTCCACCTGCCCTGTATGGTGGCAATATTGATATTAATGAACTGGGTAAAGGTGCAACCGTTTACTATCCGGTACAAGTGAAAGATGCGCTGTTTTATACCGGTGATGGTCATTTTGCCCAAGGTGATGGCGAGGTTTCCCTTACAGCACTTGAAGGCTCAACGCGTGCTACGCTGAAATTAACCTTGATTAAAGCAGGTCAAGCCAATATTCCCGGTAGAACTATCACCCAGCCATTGGCTGAAAACGCACAGTTTTGGATTACGCCCGGTTTAGATGAAGACCTTGATGAAGCCATGAAAAAATCAACTCGTGAAGCCATTCGTTTTTTAAATCAAGAATATGGCATTGAAGAGCATATTGCTTATGCGTATCTAAGTGCAGCCACTGATTTTGAAGTGTCACAAGTGGTGGATAAAACCAAAGGCGTGCATGCCATGATCCGAAAAGCAGATTTCAAAGAATTTAAAGGCAAAAGCCAATAACGTGTAACACTTTAAAAAAAAGCCCGTTTACACGGGCTTTTTTAAATATTTATCCTTAATCTTCAAACACTTTGGCTTGATTGATTAACTGTACAAATAAGTTGCCATCTTGGATTTGATTGGCACTTAACAAAGCAAGTTTCACTAAAAATAACTCACGTTTATCTTCAGCAATCGCATCAATGCTCTCTGCTAAATGGTCATAGACTTTTTCGAGTTCTGGAATTGAGATATTGCTCATGCTGCTGCTCCTGCTGGCGCCATGATAAATTGATTTAAAGTTTCAGTAATCGCGTTGTCACGGTAGTTGATCCAACGACCATTGATGTGATGCCCCGGACGCACCAAGTACACAGCACCTGCCGCGGCAAAGAAACGTTCTGCAGCAATTTGCGCCGAAATAGTTAAGTTGACATCTGCCTCTGCAACGCTAGCCGCATCAATATTTAAAGCCAACAATTGTGCAGGCACACCACGCTTTTTAAGTGCTGCTACTTCTGCCACTAAACCTTCAGCCACTTGACCGTTTTCAGTCAGCGCAATCACACTAAATTTACCGCTAATTGAATCATATAAGAATGAACCATCGGCAAATTTCACATTTGGAATTAAAGCACCATTTTCTGTGATTTCATTCATTAACGCGTTATCGTCATTTTTACTGTTCAAAGGCGAATGCGTGTAGGCATGTGGACGCGAGGTACGCCAGTGGTACAGCGGACGCACAAACTCATGTTGTAAAGATAACGACAACACAGCGTTACGTAATAAGCGGAAACCATGTGATGGCGGTGCCATAAAACGGGTTGATTTACCCGCTTCAGCGATGATTTCACGCGCAGCGCCTACACGATCAAAGGTATAGCTTTGTAAAAGTTTTTCAGGTGCCCAACCATTCACCACCGCAGCAAGTTTCCATGCTAAATCTTGTGCATCTTGGAAACCGGTATTGGCACCACGTACCCCAAAGATTGGCAATAAATGTGCTGCATCACCAACAAACATAATTCGGTTATGCACATAGTTGTCTAAGGTTAAAGCACGCGCTGAATAGACTGTGCTCCAATCCATTTCCCACTCTAAATGATCTTGACCAATCATTTTTAATTGATCATTCACCGCTTTGCTCAGATTTTCAGGTTTTAGTGCCTCTTCAGGGGCAATACTTGGATCTAACTGATAGTCAAAACGCCAAATATTATCTGGCTCACGATGCATTAAAATCGTGTTACCCGGATTCCAATCAGGTGAGAAGAACGCTAAACGCTCGGTTGGATAATCCAATTTAATACGGATATCAGCAATCACGAAACGACCTTCGTAGCTGGCACCTTCCATCCACAGTTTCATGCTTTCACGAATTGGTGAACGCCCCCCATCCGCTGCTACCACCCAATTTGAGAGATGACGGTACTCGCCTTCAGGAGTATGAACAGTTAAGGTTACTTGCTCATTGTCTTGGCTTTGCGCCACAACTTTGTTGCCCCAGCGCACTTCAATATTGTCATCCTCTTGAATGGTTGCTAATAAATAATGTTCTAACCAATTTTGTTGTAAGTTATTCAGTGGATAGAACTGATCATGTTCATTCACAGGCGTTGCCATACGGAAACACACTTGACCTTTATAGATCGAATTACCATGTGTCCAAGGCAATGCACGTTGCATAATTTTATCTGCAGCGCCAGCGGCATTTAAAATTTCCATTGAACGCTTGGTATACACCAAAGCACGGCTACCTTCAGACAATTGCTGTTCAGCTGAAAGTAAGATCACCTTAACACCTTGCTTCGCCAGCAATAATGCAGTGCTCATGCCAATTGGGCCAGCACCCACCACAGTCACGGTTTGTGCATCTGTCACCACATCGCTCTGCCTATGAAAATAGGGATATACTTGGTAGTTGTAGTAAAGCGAATCGCGTGGCTTAGTTTCTGGAAAATGCATCTTGAACTCCTTGTCCTGCCGTTTTTAAGATTTTGATAAAGAAGAATATAGATCAGGCTGAGCAATACAACGGTATGCTTGACTGCCGCGTAATCCATATACATAAAAAGCAAATAATAAAATGGTGAGTACGGTACAGATCATCCACACCATACTAAATGAACCCGTTGCTGTAGCGAGCATTGAAATTGCAGGTACCCCACTGGCAATCCCTAAGGTCTGGAAGCGTAAGCAAATGCCATACACTTCGCCATAATGCTCAGGGCCGTAAGTTTTAGAGGCAATCACCGCAGGCGTCACTGTACCTACACAGTTGCCCATCCCCCAGAACAACACACCCACCAGACCGAGTACCCACATCTCACTTGAAGTGGTGAAAATAAAGGGAATACAGGTCATTAAGATACATGCCACCACAATCGCGGTTGAAAATACCGAACCAAATTTGTCATACAACCAGCCCAGTAAGACTTTCGCGAAGATCATCACCCCTAAGGTAATGACCAATAAAGTCGCTGCTTGTTGCATGCCAAAGGTGTTTTGCAGATAAACGGGTAATTGCAACACAATACCGCCACCGACAAAGCCGACTAAAAATTGTGCCGCCAACATTGACCAAAAAAATGCTTTCTTTTTGAGTTCTTTGGCGGGTAAATGCACCAAAGCTAAATTGGATTGTGTGCTGCTTTGCTGACTCACCTGATCAGCACCAAGCGCTTTTAGTCCCATTTGCTCAGGTGACTCTTTAATCAAGAGTAAAATGAGAATGCTGCCGACCACAAACATCATCAACGCCACGCTCTGATAGGCAAAACCTGTGCTGTAATGTTCGATGCAGTAACTGATATATTTACTTAAGCCCATCCCAAAGAAGGCACTACCAGATAAAGCCAAACTCATGGCTAAACCTTTTTTCTCCACAAACCAACGATTGACTAAAATATTGGGTGGAATAAAGGTTAAACCTGTTGAGAAGAAGCCAAACAGCGCTGCAACCACATACAGGCTCACCACGTTAGTCGCTAAAGAAAACGCTGCATAGCTTAAGCAAAAGCCAGTTAAGAAAAACAAGAGCGCTTTTTTGGTATGTTGCTGTAATAGCTTGCCAATTTTAGGTGAAAACAACATCACCGTAATGTTAATAATGGTCGAGCACAAGGCAAATTGTGTCGCGCTAATCCCCACTTGTTGAGTAAAAGCATTCAGATAAATATTAAATGTGGTGATGGTCAGCGCAATCGCTGAACCTGAAATCACCATCAATGCCAGTACAATCCACCAGCCGTAGAAAAATTTGGAATTTCTCATCGTGCTTTCCCTGAGTCTAAAGCACAAGGTCAAGCACGCATACTTAACCTTGTGTGATTTGAGCAGTTAAGGCTTTTGCAGTTCCTTGCAAGGCCTGTACCCGCTCGTGGCTAAAATCAATTGGCAGATGTTGTTCGCTACCGAGTGCCGCAATACAAAATTCAATTTCGCCATGAATATTGAAAATCGGCACGCAGATGGCATTCACGCCTGCCAGCATATCGCCTGAAACTGTGGCTGCACCCACTTGGAGAATGCCCTGTTTCATCTGTTCAAATTCGGCCCAGTTCCCCGGATAAACCGCAATTCCCTGCGCCTGTTTGTGTTGCCATTCTTGCTCTAGCAGCGGTCGAATCATGGCTTCGGGCATAAAAGCCGCAAAAGTACGTCCCGTTGCGGAATTCAACATCGGCATGACTGAACCAACACGGGTAATCACAGATACCGGCTGATTGGGTTCAATCCATTGCACAACTAATGGGCCTTGTGAGCTCCATTTACTAATTTGCAAGCCGCAATTAATGTGGCGATGCAACGCGTAAATCTGTGCTTGTGCCGCTTGAATGGTATCGGTGCGTTGAATACAACCGAGTCCTAAACGCCATGCTTGATCACCCAAGGCATAACGTCCATCCAATAACTGCTTGGCATATTGCATCCGTACTAGGCTCACCATATAGCGGTGCACTTTGGCGGGATGCATGGCAAGTTTTTCTGCCAGTTCTTTGAGCATCATGGGACTGCTGTGTGCAATTAAAGCATCTAACACAGTTAAGCCCACTTCTAGTGACTGCACTCCAGCTTGGGTTTTCTCTTCAGACATCGATCTTGTAACTCTCATTGCAATAGCGAGCATTCTACGCGAAGCCGCTCAATTGCAAAGCCACAACATCAGCTCAATTGCCTGTTTAATTGCCAGCTTGGCCGTGTCCTTATGCTCTAGAACTTTAGTTTAATTACGAAATACGTAACTAAATTATGTATTGCGTAATCTGTGAAAATGAGTATGATGAGATTAATAGTAAAAATCAAGGGTTGTTAGACGTTAGGCGTATAAGATCAAAAATATGAATTTAAATTATTGTTTTTAATTAATTTAATTTTTTGAAAATGATTTTATAGTGCCAAAAACAACCTTTTTTGAAGTTTTTTTCAGATGCCGCTTTGCAATACCGCACGGATTGCGATGCTTCGAGACAAAGGATATCAGCCATGACAGCTCAACTTCGCGCATTTATTGATGTAGCCCAAGATTCAGATTTTCCGATCCAAAACTTGCCTTATGGCGTATTTAGTCAAAGCCCTTCAGGCGAGCGCCACTGTGCCACGGCCCTTGGTGATTGGGTGATTGATTTAAGCGTGTTAGAAAATGCAGGTCTTTTGACCTTGACTGGTGGGCCTTATTTTCATCAAGCCACTTTAAATGCGTTTATTGAATCAGGTCGTGCCAACTGGACAGCATTACGTCAGCAACTGCAAGCCTTGCTGAGCGCAGAGAACGCAACTTTACGTGACAATCAAGCCCTGCGTGATCAAGCCTTTTTTAAACAAGATGCTGTGACTATGCACTTGCCTGTACATATTGGTGGTTACACTGATTTCTATTCATCCAAAGAACATGCCACCAATGTTGGCTGCATGTTCCGTGATCCTAAAAATGCCTTACTGCCAAACTGGTCAGAATTACCTGTCGGTTATAACGGTCGTGCCAGTTCTGTGGTGGTCAGCGGTACAGATGTGCGTCGTCCATCGGGTCAAATTAAATTACCTAACAATGACCGCCCTGTATTTTCGGCATGTCGTAAGCTCGACTTTGAACTCGAAACGGGCTTTATTGTGGGTAAAAGCAATGCGCTTGGCGAACCTGTTGCCATTGAAAATGCATGGGATCACATCTTTGGTATGGTGCTATTTAATGACTGGTCAGCGCGTGATATTCAACAATGGGAATATGTACCGCTAGGCCCATTTAATGCAAAAACTTTTGCTTCTTCAATTTCACCGTGGATTGTGACTTTAGACGCGCTTGAGCCATTTAAAACCAACAGCCCAGAACAAACGCCTGCACCACTGGCTTACTTACGCGAAGACTTAAGCGCCAACAGCTATGACATCAACTTATCTGTTGAATTGCAGCCTGAAAATGCTGCCAATGCAGATGTGATTTGCCAGACCAACTTTAAATATATGTATTGGTCAATGGCACAGCAATTAACCCACCACACCGTTGCTGGCTGTAATTTACAAGTAGGCGATTTAATGGGCTCAGGGACTATTTCAGGCCCTACACCAGACTCTTACGGTTCACTTTTAGAACTCACTTGGAACACAACCAAACCATTAACGCTTTCAAATGGCGAACAACGTAGCTTCTTAGCCGATGGCGATACCTTAATTATGAAAGGCTACTGCCAAAAAGACGGTCTACGCATTGGCTTTGGTGAAGTGAGCGGAAAAGTGCTGCCTGCTGTTGAGTTTAACTTTGCCCAAACTGAGGAAGATGCGCGTGAAGCTGTATAGTTATTTTCGCAGTTCAGCCGCTTATCGCGTACGCATCGGTTTAAACCTAAAAGGTTTAAATGCCGATGTGGTGCCGGTGCACTTGGTCAAAGATGATGGGCAGCAACATGCGCCTGCTTATCAAGCCATTAATCCCAATGCCTTAGTGCCTGCGCTAGATGATGACGGTTTTATTCTGACCCAATCCTTAAGTATTTTGGAATACTTAGATGAAGTGCATCCTGAAACTGCACTGCTGCCACAAGAGCCTAAACAACGTGCTTTGATTCGTGCGTTTAGTCAAAGCATTGCGTGCGATATTCATCCGATCAATAACTTACGTGTATTGCAATATTTATCCAATGAATTGCAGATCAGCGATGAGCAAAAATCGGCATGGTATCGCCATTGGGTTGAGCTGGGTTTAAAAGGTTTAGAAGCTCAGCTCCAAGACTCAAACGGCAAATTCTGCTTTGGCGAGCACGCCACTTTGGCAGATTGCTGCTTGATTCCACAAATCTACAATGCGCTACGCTTTAACATTGATGTCAGCGTATACCCAAAAATTCATGCCATTTATCAGCACTGCTTAAGCTTGGCGCCATTTCAACATGCAGCGCCTGAAAACCAAGCAGATGCGACATAAACAATAAATAAGGATATTGACCATGACCATTCAAATTGAAAAAATTCATCATGTGGCTTACCGCTGTAAAGATGCCAAAGAAACCGTGGAATGGTACAAAAAAAATCTGAATATGGATTTTATTTTAGCCTTTGCAGAAGACCATGTGCCATCGACTAAAGCCTTTGACCCGTATATGCATTTATTTTTAGATGCAGGCAATGGTAACGTTTTAGCGTTTTTTGAGCTGCCAACCCAACCAGAAATGGGCCGTGACGAAAACACGCCAAAATGGGTGCAACATATTGCGCTTAAAGTCAAAGATCGTGATGCTTTAGTGGCTGCTAAAGCACATCTTGAAGAAAATGGTATTGATGTTTTAGGCATTACCAACCACGGTATTTTCCATTCAATTTATTTCTTTGATCCAAATGGTCACCGCCTAGAATTGGCCTATGACGATCCAACTGCAGCTGCAAAAATCGCCATGATTACTGAAGAAATGAAATACGAAATGCTGGAAGAGTGGAGCAAAACCAAACGTGCACCACATCATACTCATTTCTTACATGCTTCTGAATTAGATAACAATTCGGCTTCAGCCAAGGTGGATGCATAAGTCATGAATAAATTGGTTGCCAGTGCCGATGTGGCGCTACAAGATATCGTGGCCGACAACCAAACCCTCGCTGTGGGTGGTTTTGGTTTATGTGGTATTCCTGAAGCGTTAATTGAAGCGCTTAAAAATACCGGTGTTACGGGTTTAACTTGTATTTCAAATAATGCCGGTGTGGATGATTTTGGTTTAGGTAAATTATTACAAACCAAACAAATCAAAAAAATGATTTCATCTTATGTGGGTGAAAACAAAGAATTTGAACGTCAATATTTAAATGGTGAACTTGAAGTTGAACTGACCCCACAAGGGACTTTGGCAGAAAAATTACGTGCCGGCGGTGCAGGTATTCCAGCCTTTTACACCCAAACAGGCGTGGGTACTTTAATTGCAGAAGGCAAAGAAGTACGTGAATTTGCTGGCAAAGACTATATTTTAGAGCCGTCTTTAACCGCTGATGTGGCTTTAGTCAAAGCCTATAAAGCCGACAAAGCGGGTAATTTAGTGTTTCGTAAAACCGCGCGTAACTTTAACCCAGAATGTGCTATGGCGGGTAAATTTACCATTGCCGAAGTTGAACATGTGGTTGAAATTGGCGAGATTGATCCAGACGACATCCATTTACCGGGTATTTACGTCAATCGTATTGTATTAAATGCAACACCTGAAAAACGTATCGAACAAATGACGTTAAAGGCGGAGGCTTAAAACATGGCTTGGACACGTAATCAAATGGCGGCGCGTGCTGCCCTTGAACTTGAAGACGGCTTCTATGTCAATTTAGGCATTGGCTTACCGACTCTCGTTGCCAACTACTTACCCGAAGGCATTAACGTCTGGTTACAATCTGAAAATGGTTTATTGGGGATTGATGAATTTCCTACCCAAGACACCGTCGATGCCGATTTAATTAATGCTGGTAAACAAACCGTGACCGCACGCAAAGGTGCAGCATTTTTCTCAAGCTCAGAATCTTTTGCTATGATCCGTGGTGGCCATGTCAATATTGCGATTTTAGGCGCTATGGAAGTGTCACAAACTGGCGATCTTGCTAATTGGATGATTCCGGGCAAAAAAGTCAAAGGTATGGGCGGTGCCATGGACTTGGTCGCAGGGGTACAAAAAGTTGTGGTCCTGATGGAACACTGTGCCAAAGACGGCAGCCCGAAAATTGTGCCGCAATGTGCCCTACCATTAACTGGCAAAGGCGTGGTACAGCGTATTATCACTGATCTTGGTGTCATGGACATCACAGCAGATGGTGTTGAACTGATTGAACTGGCGGAAGGTGTGTCGCTTGAACAGATTCAAGCAGCCACAGGCGTACCTTTAAATACCCAAAACCTAAAAGCCGCTTAATCTCGCCAAGCAGAACATCAAGCAGCGATAAGCTGCTTGATGTTTATCTACGACTTTTGCAGTGTAGTCGACCTCTATCACGCGGTTTACACTGACAATGCTGAAATAACAATCAAAACATCGAGGGATTTATGTCACAACAAGACTATGACAATGGCTTAAAAGTGCGTACCGAAGTCATGGGTGCCAGCTTTGTCAAACGTGCGCAAGACAATACTGTGCCATTTACCCAACCTTTACAAGATTGGATTAATGAACATGCTTGGGGTTCAACTTGGCAACGTGAAGGCGTGCTACCACGTAAATATCGCTCACTCATTACCATTGCTTTTTTAACCGCGCAAAAAAGCCCAGCAGAACTCAAAGGTCATGTTCGTGGTGCTTTAAATAACGGTGCAACCGTAGAAGAAATCCAAGAGGTATTACTGCATAGCTTGCCCTATTGCGGCGCACCTGCAACACAAGAAGCATTTCGTGCTGCTTTAGAAGTGATTCATGAATACCAAACCAATCAAGCTTAAAATGATATAGACATAAAAAAACGAGCCGTAGCTCGTTTTTTTAGCATATATAGATTAGAAGCGGAAGCTTAAACCTAGCTTAGCCACTGGTAACCATTCGTATTCATCATCATTTTGTAATTTGCTACGTTGATTGGCTAGCGCTTCAGCCGCTGTTGTGGTGCCATTGACATCTAAAGCACCCGCATTACCTGTGTTATACAGTGTTACTTCAGGATTGCCTGTGTAGTAAGCACCGATTTCACCAAATACGCCCCAACGATTGTTGATTGCTGGTGAGAAACCAATACCTGCATACGGTGCAATATCATTACCGTATTTCAGTTTACCTACAACATTACCAACGTCAGCGCCAAAGGTTTTACCATCTAACTTGATTTCACCATCACTACCTGGACGGCCTTTTAAATCATATTTAGAATCGATGTAACCTACACCCGCTGCCATATAAAACCAGTTTGACCACGGACGGATTTGCGCATTTAAATAAGCAACGTTGTTGTCCATATCGGCATCATACTTGGTTCCGTCTACAGAAATATCATCTGACCAAGAAATGTCACCACCGTTATAACCAAGTACTACATCAACTTTTGGGTTTGCAGTCCAAACTAATGCACCACCGTAACCTGTTGTACCCACTTCAGCACGTACGCCTGATGGAATTAACTGATTACCGTTGAATTGGTAGCCATCGCGTACAACCGATGAGTCTGCCATTACAGAACCTGCGGTCGCTAAAGCGGCTGCTGCAACAAGCATACGTAATTTCATATTTTTCTCCTCAGAACGAGTTTTTTGTGATCGTCTATTGTTATGCAGCACATGATATGCTGTTTTTTGCGTAAAATTCACCCAAAAAATGATTATTTTTTGTTATCTTTTGATACAAATAGCATTAATTCTTGATAAATAAAATTTTTATTACGCTTGATACACGATTAGTTTATGTTTTTTAAGCTAAGCATCGAACTTAACTTGCAATCTTGAGCATTTTTTGCATCTTAGCTCATTTTTCGTCTGCTTTTAGCAAAATATAGTGTAAAATCTTGAAAAATTTTTTTCTGGAAGAAAAGATCATGTCGCAGCTTTCAACAATTATTGAACAGGCTTTTGAAGACCGTGCTAACTTCAGCGCAGCCGATTGCCCAGCTGAAGTACGTGCAGCAGTTGAAGAAGCAATTGCTGGTTTAGACAACGGGACATTACGTGTTGCAGAAAAGATTGATGGTGAATGGGTAGTTCATCAATGGTTGAAAAAAGCGGTATTGTTATCTTTTAAGCTGAACGACAACAAGCCAATTGAATCATGTGATTTGCAATTCTATGATAAAGTAGATACCAAATTCATAGGTTGGACTGAAGCGCAATTTAAAGCCGCTGGTGTACGTGTTGTACCACCTGCTGTTGCACGTCGTGGTTCATTCCAAGCCAAAGGCGTAATTTTAATGCCTTCTTATGTCAATATTGGTGCGTATGTAGATGAAGGCACCATGGTGGACACTTGGGCTACTGTCGGTTCATGTGCACAAATTGGTAAAAATGTACATTTATCAGGTGGTGTAGGGATTGGTGGTGTATTAGAACCCCTACAAGCAAACCCAACCATTATTGAAGACAACTGCTTCATTGGTGCACGTTCTGAAATTGTTGAAGGCGTGATTGTTGAAGAAGGTTCTGTGATTTCCATGGGCGTGTTTATTGGTCAATCGACTAAAATTTACGACCGCGCAACAGGCGAAATTCACTACGGCCGTGTACCAGCAGGTTCTGTTGTTGTTGCAGGTAGCCTACCATCTAAATGCGGTACGTATAGCTTATATGCTGCGATTATCGTGAAAAAAGTAGATGCGAAAACACGTGCTAAAACCAGCCTAAATGAGTTATTACGTGACGACTAACTAGTCGTCGCTCTCTACGGAACATGCGTTCCTTGTCTCTACGACCAGCGCTGGTCGTAGGGATTTTTATTTTTATACTTTGTTATTTATCTCTCGGTTAATTTTGTTATGAATACGCTTCGATCTTCCGCTATCCCTGTTTCTGATCCGTCTGCGGGTTTACGCATTACGGAGATCTTTTATTCATTACAAGGTGAAGCCAATAGCGCCGGCTTACCCACGGTGTTTATCCGTTTAACTGGCTGTCCGCTACGTTGTAGCTACTGCGATACTACCTATTCCTTTGAAGGTGGTGAGCGCCAATCATTAGAACAGATTATTCAAACCACACTCGATTTTGGGACCCCGCATGTTTGCGTAACCGGTGGTGAACCTCTAGCACAGCCCAATGCCCTGCCTTTAATGCAGCGTTTAAGTGATTTAGGTTGTCAGGTCTCTTTAGAGACCAGTGGTGCTTTAGATGTATCTAAGGTCGATGCACGTGTTTCAAAAGTATTAGATTTAAAAACTCCAACTTCAGGTGAAGTTGCACGAAATTTGCTAAATAATTTGGATCATTTAACACCGCACGATCAAATTAAATTTGTGATTTGTAATCGTGAAGACTATGTGTGGTCAAAACAGCAACTTGAACACTATCAATTGGCAGATAAAGTCAGTACCGTCTGGTTCTCACCTGCCTTTGCAGTCGAAAAAGGCGCAGTACATATGCCACAATTGGCACGTGATCTTGCGCAGTGGATTTTAGATGACCGTCTCCCAGTTCGTTTCCAGCTGCAACTACATAAATTGCTTTGGAATGACGAAACCGGTCGTTAATTAACTCAATTTTTGGAGAATGAATATGCGCCCTCGTGCCATTGTGTTGTTATCTGGCGGCCTTGACTCAACCACTTGTTTAGCTTGGGCACAGGCGCGTTATGAGTGTATCGCGTTAAGTTTTATGTATGGTCAGCGCTCCACCACAGAGCTCGATGCTGCTCAAGCCATGACCCAAGCCGCGGGTGTTGAACACCGCGTGATTAATATTGACTTAGGTAATTTAGGCGGCTCAGCGTTAACAGATCATACAATTGACGTGCCAGATCATGAAGAACAAGGCATTCCAATTACTTATGTCCCTGCGCGTAATACCATCTTTTTATCTTATGCTTTAGCTGCAGCTGAAGTCTTTGGTGCAGAAGCGATTGTGATTGGCATTAATGCGGTTGATTATTCAGGTTATCCAGATTGCCGTCCTGAGTTTATCGAAGCCTTTGCCAATATGGCACGTCTTGCCACCAAAGTTGGGGTCGAAGGCAAACCGCTTAAATTTGAAACACCTTTGTTACATTTATCCAAAGCAAATATTATTCGCTTAGGCTTAGAACATGGCGTAGACTACAGTCAAACGGTATCTTGCTATCAAGCAGATGACCAAGGACGTGCTTGTGGTACATGCGACAGTTGTCGTCTTCGTAAACAAGGTTTTGAAGATGCAGGTGTGGCTGACCCGACACGTTATATACCGTAATAATAGGGTAAAGGTTATGAATATTTTAAAATCAAACATTCTCTCTGGCGCTGTATTGGCAGCAGTTGCAGCTTTTGCAACTGGTGCACAGGCGCAAGATAAATTACAACAAGCATATAAAAGTACTAATGTTAAAACTGCTTTAGTGAATGTTTGTAAGGAAGAAACTAAAAAAGGCAATAAGCTTACTGCAGCTGAAGTGAGCAAGTACTGTACCTGTGCAGTCAATGCCGATGGTAAGTTAACCAATGATCAAAAATGGCAAATCCAAAGTGCTATTAATCAAAAGAAAAGTCCATCAACCCTTGCCTTTGTACAAAAACAAAATCAAGAGTTAAAAACTTGCTTTGGTCCACAATTGGTCAACAAACTGCAAAAGTTGACTGAACAAGCGCAAGCTTCTCAGAAAAAATCTTAATTTTTTCTGCCTAAAAAGCCTACTGTGATGTAGGCTTTTTTTATGCCTTGATTACTCAACTTGCTACAATTCAGTCTATTTGATGATGATCGAATTATTTTTTGGATGCTATGATGACCACTTTACTCAATCAAAATTTCCCAACTACACACGGCGAAGTGAATTTAAGCCAAGTCCATTCCCCTTGGCTGATTGTATATTTTTACCCTAAAGATTCAACTCCGGGATGTACTGTGCAAGCGGTGAGCTTTTCTGGTCTTAAAGATCAATTTGAAGCCTTAGGTGCCACTATTTTTGGTGTATCGCGTGACTCTGTTAAAGCCCATCAAAACTTCAGCGCTAAACAAGAGTTAACCATTGATTTAATTAGCGATAAAGAAGAGGTGTTATGTAAACACTTTGATGTAATTAAAGAAAAAAATATGTATGGTAAGCAAGTCATGGGCATTGAACGCTCAAGCTTTATTTTCCATAACGGCACTTTGGTTAAAGAATATCGTAAAGTCAAAGCCGCAGGCCACGCTGAACAAGTATTGGAAGAGCTTAAAGCGCTACAAAGCGCATAAGCGGTTATTCAAAGGCACTCTGTAGAGTGCCTTTTTATTGCAACAATGAATAGGCAATTGACCACATAATCAGTGCGATGCTGCCATCCAATATTTGCCAAGCACGTGGACGAGTAAAGATGGGATATAATAATCTTGCTCCATAGCCTAGCGCAAAGAAAAATACTCCTGAAGCAAGCATGGCCCCTAACGCAAAATAGTGCTCAGTACCCACATACTGACTGGAAATGGCGCCAAGCAGCACCACTGTGTCTAAATACACATGCGGATTAAGCCAAGTCAGTGCTAAACAAATGATCAGCAGTTGTTTTAAACTTGGTGGCTGCTCGCTAGCTAAAGTTAAGCTTTGCCCACCTCGAATGGCACTGTAGGCGTGCCGCGCGCCATACAGAATTAAAAATAACGCGCCAATGTACTTGGCCCATAACAACATATTGGGATTGAAGAGCATCCAGTGTGAAAAGCCAAATACCCCAACTGCAATCAGCAGCGCATCTGACAAGGTACAGCATAAGCAAATGGCAAAGATATAGTGTTGTTTTAAACCTTGCTTGAGTACAAAGGCATTTTGCGCCCCAATGGCTACAATTAGACTTAGCCCCATGACAAAACCACTAGCAAAACTGCTTAGCATGACATCACTCTTTCCTTAAAATCAGGAAATTATGCCAAGGACTAGATTAAATTGATTAAAATTAAGAAAATATTAGTGATCTTGAGTTTTTTTTAAGGATAGTCATGCTCTCCTCCAAAGCATGTGAAGCATTTTTAGCCGTGGCAGAACTGGGCAGTTTTGACGCAGCTGCACTACATTTACATTTAAGCGCCTCAGCTGTCACTTTAAGGGTGCAAAGTCTTGAAAAACAGCTTGGACAAGTGTTGTTGTTACGAGAGCGTCCATGCCGTGTGACCCAAGCCGGACAACAACTGATGCAGCACTTACAACAGCAACGATTAAGGGAACACCAGCTATTACAGCAGTTAAATGGTCAGGCGCATGCATCTGGATTTCAAGAATTTTGGATTGCCAGCAATGCTGACTCGCTTGCCACGTGGTTATTGCCCTTATTACAGCCTCATCTGTTAGAACACGCTATTATTTTAAAATTACATTTAGATGATCAAAGCCAAACTCACCAGTTGCTCGAACAGGGCTTAGTCAGTGCCTGTATCTCGAGTGAAAATCAGGTGATGTCCGGCTGTGTCGCGGCCTATTTGGGAGAAATGCAGTATAAAATGGTGGCCAGCCCTGATTTTGCTCGGCGTTATTTTCAGCATCCCTGCAACCGTGAACATCTCAAACACATTCCTGCGGTTATTTTTGATGACAAAGATCTACTTCATCAAGAGGTAATATTGCGCCTGTTTGGTTTGCAACAACATCAATATCCACATTTTTTTATTCCATCTTCAACTGCTTTTGTACAAGCCATCGAGTTAGGTTTAGGTTTTGGTTTAGTGCCGCAATATCAAATTGCAGATGCTTTAACGACAGGTCAACTGATTGAAATCTTACCCCAAGCGCAAACAGCTATACCGCTGTATTGGCACCATTGGCAACAACAACCCACTTTACTCAAGCTATTAACTGAAACCCTCGTGACACATGCCCAATATGTATTAAATGGAAAGTAAAAAGCCCAACCCTGTTGGGCTTGGGGTTTAAGCCACTTGAACGTGCTGTAGCTTATGCTCCACTTGTGTCCCTTTAAAGAATTCAGGATTATTGGCAGTATAAAATCGATATGGATTATCAAACACCATAGCCTTAAAGTCTTGTGGGCTAATTGCACCTTCTAACACCAAATCATAGGCTTCTGCTAAAGGCTCGGTCAGCTCAGGCACATCCCAATGGCCCGAATCTGAAGAATACAGCGCATTGACTTTAATCCCAAATGGATTGCCCTTAGGATTCAATGCAGCAACAATCGTACGGTCATCTGCTTCGTTACCAAAATAGAAGTTAGGCACCCAGCGATCATGAATATCTTGCAGTTTCTCAATTTTTGCTAAAGCAAAATCATTAATATCTGCTGGCTTTTGCTCACGGAAACGTAAGGCTGAGGCTACGCCAAACACACTATCAAGCAACTGTTGGTCGCTATATTCACGCCCTTGGAATAAGTCTTGACCATATTGACGATACAATTTGACAATTAAATCTGCATCCACATGGGCTGGGTTATATTGTTGTACATTTTGATTACCGCGTTTTTCAAAGCGGTCAACCAGATGCGTCAGGACATTGGCTCCCCATGCCGCACCTGCTTCCAGTAAAGCAATCCGCAGTTGAGGGAAACGTTCGGTTACCCCACCAAAGAACAATGCTTTCGCCAGAGCTTCTGAGGCATCAGCAAAGTGGTTAATGTGATTAAACATGTAATTACTTGGTGAATTACGTGCCACCCAACTTTGACTCCCCGAATGCGTTGATAAGTTAATCCCCAGCTCAATACTCTTTTGCCAAAAGGGGTCATAATGATGTGCACTATCAATACCAAAGAAATCTAACCAATATGCATAACGTGCCAATTCTGGGTCATTTGGATATTTGTCAGCAATCGCTTGCACTGGACGACGTACCGCACCTGGAATAAGGGCAGTTTTTAAGCCCAAGGTATTCACTGCATACTCAAGCTCTTCAATCCCCTCCTCTGGGGTATGTAAAGGAATTGCTGCCACAGGGGTTAAACGGTCTGCATATGGTCGATAGATATCAGCATGATAGTGATTGATCGCACGCGTTAAACTACGGCGTAACTCTTCATTACTGGAGTTAATCGGAAACAAGGAAATATTGGGATATAGCACTGCATAGTCAGTGCCAAGCTCTTCTAAACGCTCATTCAGTAAGGCAGGGAGTGACACTGTGGCCAAGTCATAGCTATTTTTCGCAGGCAAGGCCCAAAAAGGTGGACGAAATAGACGCTGATCCAGACGTTGCTGTGGTGTGGCTTTATACCACTCTGCTGCTAAGGCATTGAGTCCATTCTGATGTAAGTGCTCACGAAAGCTATCAACCACCTGAGCACCACCGTATTGAGCAATATAATCTTCTAATAATGGACTAAATTCATTGGTATGGATATCGGTATCAATCACAGGATGATCGAGTCCTGCTTTCACTTGGGCTGAGCGTGAGGTTTTGCCTAGATTTTGTAAAACAGTCATGGAGAATACTCATTATTATAAAGTCTCCTCATGAGTTCAAAATATGTGCCAACCTATTTTTAACATAAATTACAATATCTTATGCTTTTTAATCACCTTGGCGTGTTTAAATTACAGCACAGGAGCGTCGAGTTTTATAAAAATTGAGCTTTTTGCAGCAGTCCATTTATCTCATTAAACTGCTGCTTTTATGCTAACAGCTATAGGCTACTTTGATCGTGCTGCTGATATTTGGCTTGTAGCTGTGAATAGATATCTGAGTGTTGAAATTGTTGTAAAAACTCAATGGTGCCTTGTGGCAAAAATTCAGTTTGAATTTCACCACGATAATAGGCTTCACGTAATGGCGTAGCCGAAATTGAGCCGACTAAACTATCAAGTTCTAGCATTTCCCACTCAGGAAACAGCTGTAAATAATAAGAAGATTCATCTTTAAAATGACCAATTAAACCGACTTTATCGCTTGCTTGGGTCACTGCTGCCACCAAGTCTTTGACCAGTTTGACCCACTTCACATCATTATAAACATCAATCACATGCACAAATTGAATTCGGGCTTGGTCTGCTTGAGAAAAATTCGACAAAATCATCTGTTCACGTTCTTGAGCTAAAAACGGATTTTTAAGATTACGTTCGTCTTGTGCTGAGCCTAAGGCTAAAATTACCCCTTGGCTGTGTTGTAAGGCAATTTCAATGGTTTGCAAATGTGCCAGATGAAAAGGTTGAAAGCGGCCAATAAACACCAAATGGTCAAACGCGTATGCTGTCATATCTTCACTTTGATGGAGCAAGTTATTGTATCGCGCCTAAAAATATGCGACATAATGACTTGTAAATCCATTTAATAAAATCTAAAGCAAGGATAGTACGATGACATTAAGCTGTATTCAACACGCACAACAACATTTACAGGCAAATTTACAAGATGGGATTTTAACCCTTGCCATAGATCGCAGTGAAGCTAAAAATGCCCTCTATGGCGACTTATATCTTAGTATTGCCCAAGCTTTAGATGAGGCGGATCAGAGCCCTTTAGTGCGTGTGGTGATTTTACGCGGGGTAGATGCAGACTTTACCGCCGGCAACGACATGAAAGATTTTTTAAAGTTTACTCAAACACCATTAACGGTTAAAGCCGGCTTTACTCCACCTTTTGTACTATTAAAAGCCGCTGCACGCTTTTCTAAACCTTTAATTTGTGCGGTACGCGGGGTTGCGATTGGCATTGGCGTGACCATTTTATTACATGCTGATTTAGTCTATGCGGACTCAAGCGCCTTGTTCCAAATTCCGTTTGTCAGCCTAGGGTTATCTCCTGAAGGGGCTTCAAGCAAATTATTGGTTCAGCAAGCCGGTTACCATAAAGCAGCTGAATATTTGCTCACAGCCAACAAATTTGATAGTCAAGTTGCCTTGCAAATGCAGTTAATTAACGGCATCTATGACAATGTCTACGAGCATGCTTATCATCAAGCACAACATCTAGCCAAGCTACCGCTAGCATCACTAAAACAAACCAAAGCCTTAATGAAACATAATCTAAAAGAGATTATTGAATGTATTGATCATGAAGCAGAAATCTTTATGAAACGTGTAGCCTCACCTGAGATGGCTGAGGCCGTTGCTGCCTTTATGCAAAAACGTCAACCCGATTTTAGCCAATTTAACTAACCTAAGATTGTAAAACTTATGTCAAATTCACCTGAAAAAAAACGTTATTTTGAAGCAGCACCCACTGATATTGATGTTGCGAATTTCCGTAAAGTAGTGGAAAGTCGTCGTTCAGTACGTAAATTTACCGACACCCCAATTCCAGCGGAAGTTTTGGATGCTTGTTTAGATTTAGCCTTACTTGCACCCAATTCTTCTAATTTACAGCCGTGGACTTTTTATGTGGTACAAAACCCTGCCAAGAAAAAGCAATTGGTCAAAGCCTGTCTCAGTCAATTAGCAGCAAAAACCGCCTCAGAATTAATTGTTTGTGTAGCGCGTACCGACCGTATTGACGAAATGGCCAAACGTAATTTAAGCGAATTTCCATTCCCTGAAGCCCCTAAAGCCGTGCAGAAGTATTACAAATTTATTCCTTATAATTATAAGACAGGCGTTTTAAATAGCTTAGGTCATGCACGTAAAATTGCCTTTGGTGTGGCCCGTAAATTTGATAAACAACTGCCAGTTTCTGCCTTTAATCCAAGTGATGCCAAACTCTGGGCCAGCAAAACCACGGCACTTGCCTGTGAAAACTTGGTACTCGCGCTACGTGCCTATGGTTTTGACAGTTGTATGATGGAAGGTTTTGATGAACCTTTAGTACGTAAAATTCTCAATTTAAATAGCCAGCAATACCCAGTTATGGTGATTGGTGCAGGTGAACGTGCAGCTGATGGGGTATTTTTCCCACAGTACCGTTTTGACCGTGAACTGTTTATTCAAAAAGTCTAAGCCATCACTTATAGCGCGTCTACATCTAGAATTTGCACAAATTCAAAAGCAGGTTCTTCATAAGGATGCGCCTGTTGCAAAGCCTGGGCCACGGCACGGGCTTTTATCTTAGGCACAATGGTTTCTACCCGCCATTCGGGCACTTGTTCTAATGTATCGAGTTCACCAATAAAGGGATTCGCGCCTTTTACGGGTTTAAATTGTCCTGTACCTAAGACTTGCCAAGCACAATGTTCATAGTTACCTATCCCACCCGCGCCTGCATTAAAAATTGCTGTTTTGGTACTTTCTAAATGGCTTTCAGGAACGTAATAAATGAGTTTTAGCATGAGAATATTCTTAGTTGAGTAGAATAATTACAATCATATTAACCAATAATAGCTATGTCTAATAATCCTATTTCAGCTAGGTAGATATGACCTCTTAATTCAGCTTAATCTCTAAATAAAAATAAAAAACCACCTTACGGTGGCTTTTTAAACCTCTATTTTAATGCATAAAATATGCAATACACATAAAGGAAATCTGTAGAAATAACACCAAATAAAAAAGTTTCCAGCCTTTTTGACGCAGGCTTACTTTATCTAATAATGCTAGCGTTTTTGCCATGTCATCACCTCATACCTGAGAATTACTACTGTACTTGAATTGTTGTTTTCCCCGTAAAACACGCACATGCCAGCACGGCGTTTCTTTTACTATAGAAGCAAAATCCAAACCAAGTCCAGTGGGAGAAATAAAAGTTTACTATGCAAATACCGCACAACAAAAAACCACCCGTAGGTGGTCAAGTGCTTTTATTCTACACAGTTTTTAAGTTTTTTCCAATTGGTTCATTTATTCAACTTAATGGCATCAGCAAGCTTGGGTTTATTTTATAATAAAAAAATCAATTGATCTTTACGGCAAAAGGCTATTTTAAAACCATAAAAAAAGCCCCTCAACTGAGGGGCTTTTTTTATGGTTTTAATTAACCAATAAATTTACGTGCGTTACGGAACATACGTAACCATGCACCATCTTGATCCCAATCTTCTGGTTTCCAAGAATGTTGTAGCGCACGGAAGTTACGCTCTGGATGCGGCATCATAATCGTTGCACGACCATCCATAGACGTTACACCCGAAATTGCTTCTGGTGAACCGTTCGGGTTCATTGGGTAGTGCTGCGTTGGTTGACCATGGCTATCCACATAACGTAATAACACTTGGTTACCTGCATTTAATGCAGCAAAGTTTTCATCAGATGCAACCGCACGACCTTCACCATGCGCAACCGCGATTGGTAAAATCGAACCTTCCATGCCTTCTAACAATACAGAATTTGATTTTTCTACACGGACGTTAACCGCACGCGCTTCAAACATCTCAGACGTATTGCGGTGGAAACGTGGCCAGTTGTCTGCACCCGGAATGAGCGGCGCAAGTTGTGACAACATTTGGCAACCGTTACAAATACCTAAAGAGAAGGTTTCATTACGGTTAAAGAATTTCTCAAATTGATCACGCAATTTCGGATTAAATAATACCGATTTTGCCCAACCACCGCCTGCGCCTAATACGTCACCATACGAGAAGCCACCACATGCCACTAAGCCTTCAAATTCATCAAGACTAATGCGACCTGCAAGTAAATCACTCATGTGTACGTCAACGGTATTAAAGCCGACTTTATCAAATGCTGCTGCCATTTCCACATGACCGTTTACGCCTTGTTCACGTAAAATCATCATGTTTGGACGACGTAGGTTGATATATGGCGCTTCAATTTGTTCGTTTAAGTCAAATGTAGGCTGTGCGATTAAACCTTTGTGGTTTTTATCGGTGATTAAGGCAAATTCTTGATCCGCAGTTTCTACGTTGTCACGTAAACGTTGGATTTGGTGCGACACTTCAGTCCAAGCCACTTGTAAGTCAGAACGCTCAAACACTAAACCATTAACAGTTAATTGGTCTGTGTTGTTCACAGTACCCACAACTGTAATCGCATCTTTTAAGCTTGATGCAGCAACTTCTGCTTGTAATGCATCCCAATCTGCTTTGGCAATTTGCAGTACAGCACCAATTTCTTCAGCGAAAAGACTTGCAACTGTTTGCTCTTCTAATGCTACACCTAGACGTGACGCGAACATCATTTCTGCAACAGTGGCCAACAAACCACCATCACCTAAGTCATGGTAAGCTTTAATGAAGCCACGTTGGTTCCAATCTTGTACTAAAGCAAAGAAGGCTTTGAAATCTTCAAAGTTATCGACATCTGGTGTAACAGAACCAATGGCTTTATACACTTGCGCTAAGATTGAACCGCCTAAACGGAATTGACCTTTAGACAAGTCAATACGTACCAGTACAGACTCAAGGTTTTTCAACTCAGGCGTTAAGGTTTTGCGTACATCGGTTACAGGTGCAAATGCAGTAATCACGCCTGACATTGGCGAAGTCACAGATTTATCAACGCCTTCATCATTCCAAGTGGTACGCATAGACAATGAGTCTTTACCTACAGGAATCGCGATACCCAGCGCAGGACACATTTCCATACCGATAGCTTTTACGCCTTCAAATAAAGCTTGGTCTTCGCCCGGTTGACCTGCCGCTGCCATCCAGTTGGCTGATAATTTAATGTCGCTGATTTTAGCAATCTTGGCAGACATAATGTTCGAAATTGATTCAGCCACTGATAAACGTGCAGAAGCGGCTGGATTTAACAATGCTACAGGTGGACGTTCACCCATAGCCATTGCTTCACCAGTAAAGCCTTGTAAGCTGGTTGTGGTTACCGCAGCATCCGCTACAGGCACTTGCCAAGGACCTACAAATTGATCACGCGCCACCATACCGGTAATCGAACGGTCACCAATGGTGATTAAGAATGATTTTGATGCAACGGTTGGGTTCTTCAACACGCGGTAAATTGCATCGGTAAGATCAGTCACTTTCGACGCATCAAAGTCATCGCCTTGACGTTCAATCGACTCGTATGAACGGCTCATGCGTGGTGTGCCGCCCAGCATCACTTGCATTGGCATATCCACAGCTTTGTTTTCAAACAGTGGATCTTCAACGGTTAAGTGACGTGCTTCAGTCGCTTCACCTAAGACCGCAAACGGACAACGTTCACGCGCACAGATTGATTCAAATAAGGCTAAAGAACTTGGACGGATGGCCAATACATAACGCTCTTGCGCTTCGTTTGACCAAATTTCCATTGGCGACATGCCCGGCTCTAAAGACGGAATCTTACGTAGGTTTAGAATTGCACCTAATTCGTGATCGTTCACTAACTCTGGCATCGCGTTTGAAATACCGCCCGCGCCTACATCGTGTACCGATACGATTGGGTTGCTGTCTTCCATGCGCCAGCAAGTATCAATCACTTCTTGGCAACGACGTTCCATTTCTGGGTTTTCACGTTGTACCGAAGCAAAGTCTAAGCTCTCACCCATGGTACCGCTGTCTACAGAAGACGCTGCACCACCGCCTAAACCAATTAGCATAGCTGGGCCACCAAGGACGATTAGTAAGTCACCCGGTACAATTGGGTCTTTTTCGACGTGATCGGCACGGATATTGCCGTAACCACCGGCAATCATGATTGGTTTATGGAAGCCTTTCACATCGCCATTGACGTTTTGTTCAAAGGTACGGAAATAACCATTTAAGGCTGGACGACCAAATTCGTTGTTAAACGCTGCACCACCTAAAGGCCCATCAATCATAATTTGAAGTGGTGATGCCATACGTGATGGCTTACCGTAGTTTTCTTCCCATGGCTGTTCAAAGCCCGGAATATTTAAGTTAGATACAGTAAAGCCTGTTAAACCTGCTTTTGGTTTACCACCACGACCTGTTGCACCTTCATCACGAATTTCACCGCCTGAACCAGTTGCTGCACCCGCAAATGGCGCAATCGCAGTAGGATGGTTATGCGTCTCTACCTTCATTAAGATATGCGCAGCTTGGTTTTTGTATTTATAAACGTGGTGACCGTTTTCTTCTTGAGTTGGATAGAAACGTTGTGTGTCAAAACCCACAATCACAGAGGCGTTATCTTTATACGCAGATAGTACGTCTGTTGGTGATTCTTTATAGGTATTTTTAATCATTTGGAACAATGACAATGGCTGTACTTCGCCATCAATGGTCCATTCAGAACCAAAGATTTTATGACGGCAGTGCTCTGAGTTCGCTTGGGCAAACATCATCAGCTCGATGTCATTTGGGTTACGGCCCATTTGAATAAATGCGTCCGTTAAGTAGTCAATTTCTTCCATTGACAAAGCAAAACCAAACTCATTATTGGCTTTCACCAAAGCATTTTTACCTTGACCCAAAATATCAATTGAGTTTAAAGGTTTTGGTGCAGTTTCAGTAAATAATGCTGCCGCATCTTCTAGCGCGTTAAATACGCTTTCTGTCATACGGTCATGCAGCACGTGTAGTGCTTCTTTAGACAGCTCTTTTACGCCCTTTAGGGTAAATAAAACGCCGCGTTCAAGACGGTGAACCGGCGTATTACAGTTGGCGAAAATATCGGTCGCTTTTGATGACCACGGCGAAATGGTGCCGACACGTGGAGTCACAAGAATTTGAACTTCATCGCTTGCAGCTTGACGTAAAGTAAAGGCCTGGCCGTCGTTTAAAAGCTGTAAAGCGGATTGCTGTTGTTGCTCGCCGAGCGCTTGGTCAAAGAGGTAGACCCATTGGCTTTCAATTGATTCAACAGAACTAATTGACGATAAACGTGATAATAGTTGAGTTTTCTTAAAAGAAGAGTGTGCAGGTGCACCGGCAACGATAAACATGCTAATTTTGGCTCCACGGGCAGGTCGAAAACCATGCCACAATGTGAATTGAGAGAGGGTCACATTCTACTGTGAATTCGCGGAATCAGCTAGATTAAAAGCACAAAATTAGCGTAAGTTTTTCTAAGAATTCTTTATTTTTCATACAAAAAAATTGAATGTAGTCGCACAGATTATCATAAAAAAACCTGCTGCCAAGTGTTCTTTTTAAAATATTTGCGACAAAATATAAATGCTTAAAAATACAGCAACTTAAAATAGCACATGCACTGATGCGCTGTGCTTAAAATAGCAGCATCCTCATCAAGATCAGCTGATGAATTATTGTTCTAGGGCAGTAATGAGCTGTAAAACGGCATCACGCGCAATCTTTAATGACTGTTCATCAATCTGCGCTAAACTGTCACAGGCTTGGTCATCGCACGGCGCAAATTCCAAAATACCCTCTTGCAGATGTTGATTAAAGAACATCAGTGAGGCTACAGGCACTTTCCCCATAAAGGCTGTATGGTCGCTGCCCCTCACTGTGGCAATCTCTTTACGCATGGCAATATTTTGGCTTTCTAAATATTGGCTTAAAAGCTGTTGCAATTTTGCATCCCCTGAATGTGTGGGAATAGTGTTTAAAGTTGCGACTACTGACGCATCCTCTTGTCGCGCTGAGCCTTGCTGTTTAAGTGTGCTTTTTAACTCATTTATAAAAGCCGTATCGGCATCTATTGGTAAAGCAGTTGGATGTTTGCTGCCTACCCTGTCTACATTGATATAAGCACGAATCCCGTTCAGCTGTTGCGCTGTCAATTGATCCACAAAATGCTTCGATCCCGCATTATCTACTTCCTCAGAATCCCAAAAGGCAAAATATAGACTCACGGGCGGCTGGTGCTGCTGTTTAGCATAATATTCCATCACTGACATGACTACCGCAACGCCGGAAGCATTATCATTGATTCCCGGCCCCATCGTCACCGAATCATAATGCGCACCTACAATGATGGCTTGGTCTTTATTCTGACCCACAAGCTCAACGATGATATTTTGCCCGATCTTATGGTCAGTATTCACAAAGATCATACCTTGTGGATTAAGTCCCAAAGCCTTGGCATACTGACGAATATACATACCTGACCATCTTCCCCCTTCACTGCCCACAGCACGATTATTTTGATGTTGTTGCGCAATCTGTTGAAATTTTTCTAAGTGCTGCCACATGTCGCTCTGCTGCGTTAGTGTCAATATTTGAGGCGGCAAACTGCTACATGCGGTTAAGCTCAAGGCACTTAAAAGTACCGTTAGATATGCTATTTTCATGCGTGATCTCTTTATCATTATTTTTTCAGCATAGCCTTGTGTTGATCAAAGCATAATTACATTATGTAATAAGACAAGTTATGTCGCGTTATACTAGGCTTAAGGCGCTTTTTTTGGCATGATGAGACTGATCAAAAACCTATAAGATCGAGATGGCATGACACAAATGCGTTGGTTACAGTTACTTTCCACAGTACGGATGGGCAGCAAGACCCAAAGTTCCGAACAAGCCCGTAGCCCATTTCATAAAGATTACGATCGGATTATTTTTTCGCAAAGCTTCCGTCAACTCAATCGTAAAACGCAAGTGCATCCCATGGCACAGCATGATGGTATTCATACGCGTCTAACCCATTCCTTAGAAGTGTCTTGTATTGGGCGCTCTTTGGGCATGCTCACCGCAGAAAAAATTAAAGACCAACTACCGCCTTGGATTAGTGCTGCTGATTTAGGCGCCATTATTCAAGCCGCTTGTTTAGCGCATGATATAGGCAACCCCCCCTTTGGCCATGCCGGTGAATATGCCATTCGCGAATGGTTTGACGATGCCACACATGGTGACTTTTTAACTGCGCTTTCCCCGGCCGAACAAGCCGATGTACGCCAGTTTGAAGGCAATGCGCAAGGCTTACGACTCCTCACCAAAATTGATGATCATCCGCATGATGGTGGTATGCGCTTAACCTATGCCACTTTAGGTGCCTATTTAAAATATCCGTGGCTGTCTAAAACCATTGAAGAACAAGGCAATATTAGCGCCAGTCAGCGGGCCAAATTTGGTTGCTACCAAGCCGAAAAACAGATTTTGCAACAGATTGCGGAGCAATTGGGTTTAATCCAATTGGGTGAGTATCATTATTGTCGCCACCCCCTAACCTATTTACTCGAAGCCGCTGACGATATTTGTTATGCCTTAATTGATTTAGAAGATGGCATTGTGTTGAACATGCTGTCCTATGAGCAAGTCGAACCGATTTTCCTAAATTTATTGGGCGATTATCCACGGCCGCAAGAATTGGCCATGCCGTTGAGTACATGGCAACAAAAAATTGCCGCGCTCCGTGGTCGTGTCATGAAACGCTTAGTCGAAGAAGTGTCCAATGCCTTTGCTCGCCATCACAATCAAATTCTAATGGGTCAATTACAAGGTTCATTATTGCAATACTGTGCCAGCGACATTGCTCCCGGCATTCAAGCGGCTAAAAATTTAGCGCGTGATCATATTTTTGAACATCCACAAAAAGCTGGCCTTGAAATTATTGCCCATCAAAGTTTGCAGAATATTTTAGATGCCTTTATCCCCTTAACCACGCCCAATAAAACCTTAAGTTTTAAAGAACAACGTTTAATGGCGATGTTACAGCGTTCGGGGGCACAGTTTAGCAACCACCATTACAGCAACATTATGCAAGTATTGGATATTATCTCGAAATTTTCTGATCATCAGGCCTATCAATTGGCGCAGCAACTGCAAGGCAATAAAGTTGGCTTAATTTAAGCAATATTTTGCCTTTTTAACTTAGCCTCTCTACTATGTGAGCCAGTAAAAATAGAGTGAATCAAAACAAATGATTGGATGTTTAATTGGTGAAGTGTTTGCCTTAGAAGCCCCAACTGTGGTGCTGAATGTCAATGGTGTGGGCTATGAAGTCGATACCTCGCTATCAACCTTTTGCCAACTGCAAAAAGGGCAAAACGTCACCCTATGGACGCATTTGGTGGTACGTGAGGATGCGCAGCAACTCTATGGCTTTTTAACTCAGCAAGATAAAACCATTTTCCGTACTTTACTTAAGGTCAATGGCGTGGGCCCTAAAATGGCGCTGGGCATTTTATCAACCTTAAGCGTAGAAATGCTGATTCACACCGTTGAACATGAAGATGTCAACACCTTGGTGAAAGTCCCGGGTGTGGGTAAAAAAACCGCAGAACGCTTAATGATTGAACTGCGTGATCGTTTTAAAGCTTTGGCGACTGCACCTAGCACCACCAATGCAACGACTACACAAATTCAGTTTGATTCGCATTCTGCGGTGGCAGAAGCTGAGGCTGCTTTACAGTCTTTGGGTTATAAACCTTTAGAGGCGCAAAAACTGATTAATGCAGTGAAGGCAGATTATACCGAAGCTAGCGATATTATCCGTGCTGCGCTGAAGTCCTTAAATAAATAAGTTGAGATTATGCAAGATCGTTTAATTAGTGGTTCTGAAAAACCCGAAGATCATTTTGATCGTGCCATTCGTCCCACTTCACTGGAAGACTATATTGGTCAACCAGTGGTACGTGAGCAAATGGAAATCTTTATTGGTGCGGCACGTGGACGTGGTGAGGCGCTTGATCACACCTTAATTTTTGGCCCACCGGGTTTGGGTAAAACCACCCTAGCTAATATTATTGCGCGGGAAATGGGCGGCAGTCTTAAGTCTACGTCTGGCCCTGTATTAGAACGCGCAGGCGATTTAGCTGCCATGCTGACCAATTTAGAAGAAGGCGATGTGTTATTTATTGATGAAATTCATCGTCTTTCCCCTGTCATTGAAGAGATTCTCTATCCTGCTATGGAAGATTATCAACTCGATATTATGATTGGTGAAGGTCCTGCCGCACGTTCGATTAAACTCGATTTACCGCCATTTACGTTGGTTGCTGCCACCACCCGTGCAGGTTTATTGACTTCTCCGCTGCGTGACCGTTTTGGCATTGTACAGCGTTTAGAGTTTTATTCGGTTGAAGACTTAACCCATATTGTCAAACGTTCTGCGAGTTTGATGGATGTACCCATGACAGACGAAGGCGCAATCGAAATTGCCCGTCGTGCCCGTGGTACACCGCGTATTGCTAACCGTTTATTACGTCGTGTCCGTGATTACGCACAGGTCAAAGGCACAGGCGAAGTCACTGAAGAAATGGCACAGCGCGCTTTAGATATGCTCAATGTAGATAAAGCCGGTTTAGATACTTTAGACCGCCGTTATTTAAGTATGTTACTTGAGCGTTTTGATGGTGGCCCTGCGGGTGTTGAAGCTTTAGCTGCGGCTATGGCAGAAGATTCAGGTACATTGGAAGATGTCATTGAGCCATATTTAATTCAGCAAGGTTATGTGATGCGAACTGCACGCGGACGTATTGCTACTAATATGGCGTATATGCAGTTTGGCATGACCCCACCTGAACCAAAATAGAAATTAAGAAAGCAGCTTAGGCTGCTTTTTTATTAGATATATTTTTGAAGTGATTAATAAATTCGTATAGCAGATAATCACGAATACATATAATCATACTTTCACTTTTCCTAATATCTTCAAACTTACCCAATTGGCATACTTTTTTAAATTCATTAAAATATTCAGCACTATATTCTTCATATTCATTAATTATATCAATAGGTTTCCGTAAATCTTTACTACTTAAGACATACTCACAACCAAAATTATTTATTAATTTTTTTGCAAAATAGTCTACAAAATTGTGAATAATATAAAGAGGCGCATCTGCTTTCTCACATGTAGTAAATAGTAAAGAAATTTGCGCCATAATTAGATTCATTTCTTGTCGATCTTTGGATAATTGCCGCCACAAAGATTTTGACAGTTCATTTTTATAAATTCTTTCACGAAATTCTAATTTCAAATAATAGACCTCTTGCGAAAGTGGTTATTACAAGTTTATTCGGTTTACCAGTGCAGCAATTAAGTTAATGCGTAAACCGAATCTTTTCCGTCTATTTCGATAACGTTCACTTAATATTCTAAATGTTTTCAATTGACTATTGATGTGTTCGATCACAACTCGTATTTTTCCAATCAGTTTATTGTACTTTTTCTCAACACTAAATAACGGGAAATTCTTCTTTTTCTTTATGGGCATCAATAATTTAAAGCCATGTTGCTCTAATCC